>JAGTUV010000301.1 GCA_018224305.1 Gemmatimonadota bacterium | reverse complement strand
TCACTTCAGGCAGTCCGCCGGTCAGCGTCGCGATGACGGGCACGCCGCAGGCCATCGCCTCGAGTGCCACGAGACCGAACGCTTCCGTCTCGCTCGGCAGCAGGAAGAGGTCCGTGCAGGCCAGCAGCTCCGCAACCGAGTTCTGCTTGCCGAGAAACAGTACGCGGTCACCGACGCCCTCGGACTCCGCCAGCTCGTGCGCCTTCACGCGGTCCGGGCCGTCGCCGACGAGCAGCAGACGGGCAGGCACCCTCCCCGCGATCCGGGCGAACACTCGCACCACATCATCGACCCGCTTCACGCCGCGGAAGTTGGAGATGTGGGTGATGATCTTCTCGCCTTCCCTGGCCAGCTTGGAGCGATGACACGGATAGGCATCACGGCTGTACCTCTGGAGGTCCACGAAGTTGGGGATCACTTCGATGTCATCCATCGGGATGTCGAAGTGCTCGTGCGTCTCCCGGCGCAGGAACTCCGATACCGCAGTGAGACCGTCCGACTTGCGGATGGAAAACTGCGTGAGGCTCTGGAACGAGGGGTCCTGTCCGACCAGTGTGATATCGGTTCCGTGCAGCGTCGTGACGATGCGGAAGCGTTCCCGGCCGAGCAACTCCTTGGCGATCCAGGCCGAGGTCGCGTGCGGCACCGCATAGTGCGCGTGCAACAGGTCGAGATCGTGCTGCTCGACAACGTTCTGGATCGCGACGCTGAGCGCGAGGTTGTACGGCGGGTGCTCGAACAGCGGGTAGTTCGGCACTTCCACTTCATGATAGAACACACGCTCCATGAAGTACGGCAGACGGAACGGCTGTGCGTACGTGATGAAGTGCACTTCATGGCCGCGCTGCGCGAGCTCGATACCGAGCTCCGTCGCCACCACACCGGACCCGCCATACACGGGATAGCAACTGATGCCGATCTTCACGAATTCTCCTGGGACCATGTGCGGACGATGCAGCTGGCGATATCATCGACCGCCGCGTTCGCTTCGATCCATGTTGCGCCGGGCGGCAACTGGTGTCGCAGCCACGTGAGTTGCCGGCGCGCGTACTGCCGGGTTGCGGACTGGATCAATGTCACGGCCTCGTCGAGACTCCGCTCACCGCGCACGTGCGTCAGCACCTCGCCGTATCCCGTCGCGTTCATGCCCGGCGCGGTCTCATCATAGCCGCTCTCCAGCAGTGCGCGCACCTCCGCCACCAGTCCGGCATCGATCATGGCGTGGACCCGGGCTTCGATCCGGCTGTGCAGCACGTCGCGTGGAAGGTCGAGTACGAATACGCGCGGGTCAATGGCGGACGCCACCGGCGGCGCCGTCTGCTGCCACCACTCGAGCGTGCGTCCCGTCAGCATCGCGATCTCGATGATACGTGCGAGCCGCTGACGGTCGTGCCGTGCAGCGGCAGAGGCCGGGTCCAGGGCGCGCGCCCACCGGACCAGGTCGTCCTGCGGCAGTTGGGCCAGGTAGCGCTTCCACGATTCCTTGAGTGCCGGATCGATCGGCGGCTCCTCGAACATCGGGGCGGTCAGCGCGCGCAGGAAGAAGCCCGTTCCACCCGTCATGATCGGGAGTCTGCCGCGCTGCCGTATGTCGATGATCCATTTACGGGCCAGGCCGGCGAAACGGCCGGCGTTGAAGCGCTCGCCGGGGTCGATGAGATCGAAGCCGTGGTGCGGTACGCCAGCGCGTTCAGCCACTGTCGGCTTGGCCGTACCAATGTTCATGCGGCGGTATACCTGCCGCGAGTCCATCGAGATGATCTCGCCGGAAAGGCGACGCGCCACCTCGACCGCTACCGCAGTCTTGCCACTGGCGGTCGGGCCGGTGATGACGAGCACATCAGCCATGGCGTCCGAAGCGGCGCTCGAGTTCGTCGAGCGACAGGCGGATCACTGTGGGACGGCCATGCACATCATGATACGGCAGCTCGGTTGCGAACAGGCGCTCGAACAATTCCTCCATCTCGAGCGTGGACATATGCTGGCCCGCCTTGATCGCGCCCTTGCACGCAAACGTCATGGCCATCCGCTCGTACTGCGTTCGCGCGGACCGCGTCAACTCGCTACCGGCTGCGAGTTCGGCAATCATCTCGCGTACACACCGTTCCGCATTGAACCACGGGTGGGGCGCGGGCGCCGAATGCATGATCACGGTGCGGCCGCCGAACGGCTCCACCTCGAAGCCCGTCCGCTCGAACAGCTCTCGCGCATCGAGCACGAGCGAGTACTCCGCGGGTGTGAGGCGCAGCGTGATCGGAAACAGCAGCCGCTGGCCGGCCGCGCCCCCGCGATCGAAGGCCTCCATCAGTTCCTGGAAGAGAATCCGCTCGTGTGCGGAATGCTGATCGATGATCAGCAGCCCGGTCCGCGTTTCGGCCAGGATATAGGAATCGTGCAGCTGCCAGAGCAGCGGCGCACCGTGCTGTTCCTGTACGACATCGCTCGATGTATCCGTTTCCGGCTCGACGTGATCCGCCGCGGGCGGCCTGCGCTCGGCCGCCGCAACGAAAAACGCCAGCTGACCGGCCTCCGACGATGACGACGCCATTGCCGGTGCGGGCTCACGTCGCAGCTGCGGCAGCGTCGGCCTGCGGTCCAGCGTCGCAGCACTGTCCACACGGTTAAGAGCCTCACGCACCGCCGCTTCCACGCAGGCATCGACCGCCGCCCGATCGCTGAAACGGACTTCCAGCTTCGCGGGGTGAACGTTCACATCGACCGCGCCCGGGCCGAGCTTCAAATAGAGCAGCAGCGACGGACGGGCTCCGTGCGGGACGGTGGTGCGGTACCCTCGCTCTGCGGCCGAGACCACTTCCCTGTCCCGGAACGGGCGGCCATCGACGAACAGGTGCACGCGCCGCGGTCCCGCGAGCGCGGCATCGGGCCGTTCGATCAGCCCGCCCACCGTCATGCCACCTTCCGCTCGACCGATCGGAATGAATTTTCCCGCCGAATCATCACCCCACAGCGCCGCCACGCGCGTAGCCAGGTCCTTCGCCGCCGGCAGATCGAGTAGCACCCTGCCGTTCGATTCCAGCCGGAATGACGTCGAGAGGTGCGCCAGCGCCAGTGTCATGACCGCGTCTGCGATGCCGCGTGTCTCGACCGCTGCGCTGCGCAGGAACTTCGCGCGTGCGGGGACATTCCCGAACAGGCTGCGCACGGATACCGTCGTGCCCGTCTGCCGCGCGCATTCCTCGACTCCGCCGATCCGTCCACCCTGCACCCGCACCCGCGTGCCCACGCCGCCGGACTCCGCCGTCTCCAGTGTGAGCCGCGACACCGACCCGATCGACGGCAGCGCCTCACCCCGGAACCCGAATGAGCGGACCTTCTGCAGATCCTCGGCACGCGTGATCTTGCTGGTCGCGTGACGGTCCAGACTCATCAGCGCGTCGTCCCGGTTCATGCCGTGGCCGTCATCCGCCACCCGGATCTCGGTCTTCCCGCCGTTGCGCACCGTGATGTCGATGCGTGTGGCACCCGCATCCAGTGCATTCTCGACCAGCTCCTTGACTACCGATGCCGGTCGCTCCACCACCTCGCCCGCGGCGATCTGGTTCGACAGCGTGTCCGGCAGGATCTGTATTCTACGGGGCATGGCTCAGGCGCTGGAGATGAGAATGGTGCGGGCGAATATAACCGTACATATCCCGAAAGTCACGTCGATCCCACACCGTCCAGCCCGTAGAAACGGCGCGCGTTGGCGGTGGTGGTGGCTGCGAGCAGTGCGGCATCCTCCCCGCGCAGGTCCGCGGCCGCCCGGCAGGTCTCGACAACCCAGGCGGGCTCGTTGCGCCGGCCGCGGTGCGGTACCGGCGCCAGGTAGGGGCTGTCCGTCTCCAGGAGGAGGCGGTCGCGCGGCGTGGCGCGAAGCAGGTCGACGTTCGCGAAGTTGCGGAACGTGATGAGGCCGGCGAAGGAAATGAACCAGCCGGCGACCATGGCCGTTTCGAACAGATCGACGCCGCCGGCAAAGCAGTGGAGCACGCCGCTGGCGTGCGCATCACGGATCATGGCGGCGGTGTCCTGATCGGCGGAACGACTGTGCACGACGACGGGCAGGCCGGTGTCTGCAGCGATCTCGAGCTGCCGCTGGAAGACGGCGCGTTGCGTGTCGCGCGGCGAGTTGTCGTAGTGATAGTCGAGACCCGTCTCACCGATGGCGACGATCCCGGGCGCAGTGCAGAGCTCGCGTATCGCGTCGTAGTGCTCGGGGCGTACGCTGCCGGCCTCGTGCGGATGGACGCCGGCCGTCGAGTGAATGCGCGGATCGCGGCGGGCGATATCGAAAGCGGCACGTGCATCGTCCGCAGACGATGCAATGGTGACGATCCCCGTCAGGCCTGCGGCCCAGGCCCGATCGAGGACCTCGTCGAGATCAGCAGCGAAGCGATCGTCCGTCAGGTGGCAGTGCGAATCGAACATGGTCGTGATGTCGGAAGGGCCGTCCGGCGAACGCCGTGACGGCCCATTACCGGGTTATGGCGCGCAGAAGGGCAGTCTAGACCCGGCTCGGCTTCGCGACGGGCGACCGTGTGCGACGCGGCTTCTTCTGCTCGTGCGGGAACCGCTTCTCGATCTCGACCAGTGCGGGCGACGCGACGAAGATCGAGGAATACGTACCAAGGACGATACCGACGATCATGATCAGCGCGAAATCGCGAATGATGACGCCGCCGAACAGGTAGAGCGCGAGCAGGGTGACGAGTGTGGTGCCGGTCGTGAGCACGGTGCGTGGCAGCGTGTCGTTGATCGAGCGGTTGAGGACCGCAATGAAGTCCGCTCGCTTCGCGCCCAGCAGGTTCTCGCGGATACGATCGAAGATGACAATGGTGTCATTGAGCGAGTAACCGAGGATCGTGAGCACTGCCGCGACCGTGGTGAGCGATACCTCCAGGCGGAGTATCGAAATCAGGCCGAGCGTGAGGATGATGTCATGCAGGGTCGCGATGACGGCAGCCACGCCGAAGCGCCACTCGAAACGGAATGCGAGATAGATCAGCGTGGCCGCGAACGAGATCAGGATTGCCAGCATGGCACGACTCTGGAGCTCGGCGCCCACCTTCGCGCCGACCGACTCCTCACTCTCGAGCTGCACGTTCTCCCCGCCCAACTCCGCGCGCAGGGCAGCGAGCAACGCTCGCGAGGCCTCGGTGGCTACGTCGCTCTCCGTGCCCGGCGTACGGATCAGGAACTCGTTGGCATCGCCGAACGTGGTAACGGACGCACCGGGAACTGCCGCCGTGGCGACGGAACGGACCAGGCCGACATCGACATCCGTGGTGGTGCTGATCCTGATGCTGGAGCCGCCCGTGAAGTCGACACCGTAATTGAACCAGGCCCCCTCACTCACCTGCCAGAACGCGCCGGCGGCGATGCTGATGAGGATGGCGGCGGCGCTCAGGACGTAGGCCTTGCGCCGCTTGTTGATGAAATCGTAGTTCGCGTTCGCGAAAAGGCGTCGCATGGCGCCGTAATCTCCGGTTAGATACTGATCGCGTCAGCCGTGCGCCGACGTTCCATGTACAGCATGAAGAACGTGCGCGTGATGAACACGGCCGTGAAGAACGACGCGATGATGCCGATCGACAGTGTAACGGCGAATCCACGCACGGGTCCGGTTCCGACCTGGAACAGGATCAGTGCAGTGATCAGCGTCGTGATGTTCGAGTCAACGATCGCGGACATGGCGTGCTGGAACCCATTGTCTACGGCCGCGCGGACTGGTCGCCCTCCAGCCAGTTCCTCGCGGATGCGCTCGAAGATGAGCACGTTCGCATCGACCGCCATACCGAGGGACAGAATCATGCCGGCGATGCCGGGGGCCGTGAGCGTCGCACCGAGTGCGGACAGGCCGCCGAGCAGCATCAGCACGTATGCGGTGAGGGCAACCACTGCGAGCAGCCCCGCCATGCGGTAGTACCACAGCATGATCAGGAGGACCAGCGTGATCCCGATCATGCCGGCGATCTTGCCCTGATCGATCGAGTCCTGGCCGAGCGACGGGCCGATGGTGCGGTACTCCACTTCCGCGAGCGGCGCGGAGAACGCACCGGCGCGCAGCACGAGTGCCAGGTCTCGCGCTTCTTCCATCGGCGCCTGCCCCATTTCGATCTGGCCGGTCGACCCGATCTGGGACTGGACGACCGGAGCGCTATGCACCTCGTTGTCCAGCACGATCGCGATCCGCTTCTGCAGGTTCCGGCTCGTCACCTCGCCGAACGTTCGACCGCCGCGACGGTCGAACTCGAACTGCACGATCGTCTGATTGAACTGCGGGTCGCGTGCGGCCGTCGCGTTCTGAAGGCGCTCGCCCGTGATGAACTCCTGCACGTCCAGCAGGTAGATCGAACGGTAGAGCTGGGCGCCGACCGCCTGCGTCTTGGCACCCCACACAAGCTCGGTTCCGCGCGGCAGCAACTCGGACACGCCGGGCAGCGCCAGGTAGCGCTTCACGCGCTCGACATCCTGCTCCGCCACCTGCATCTCACCCTCGCCAGCCCCCATGAGCAGGTCACTGAGCGGCTGTGACGCCGGCGGCGCGGCGGCCGTGTCGGCAGCGGCGCTGTCCGATACCGCCGTGTCCTGCGTACCGAACAGGCGATCCCGGACATCCTGCTGCATCGCGCGCGTCGTGTCGGCAGGCGTATCGAGCTCCTCTGCATCCGGACCGAGTCCGGCCAGCACAGCCCGGTCCATGCGCGGCAGCAGCGGGATCAGCGGGTCGAGGTCCCTGACCAGCTTGAACTCGAGGAATGCGGTCTGGGATATGAGCTGACGCGCGCGCTCGATGTCGGTCTCGCCAGGCAGCTCGACGACGATGCGCTGCTCACCGACCCGTTGAACACTCTGCTCGCCCGTACCCGTGGGATCGATACGGTTGCGCAGGATGTGGATGTTGCGATCGGTGTGCTCGCGCTTTACCTCTGCCGTCATCGTGCCATTCGGATCATCGACCTCGAGGGCGAGGTAGATGCCACCGCTGAGGTCGAGGCCGAGTGTGATGCCGCGGTAGTACAGCGTCGCGGCACAGGCGATCACGACTGCGACTATGATCAGGAGCCGGCCCTTGAGCGTGCCGAACATCAACGAACTCACTGTGAATGACGGAGATGGTACGGGGTTTCCCCGCAATCGGATACAAGCCGGTAAGTTGGCGGAAAAGCAAGGTCTTGTCAACGTAGCGAGGGGGCTGCGCCGGCCTGGCCGGGGACATCGCACTGCGCAGGCTGCATGGCGTTGCGCGCGGGCTGCT
>JAGTUV010000300.1 GCA_018224305.1 Gemmatimonadota bacterium | reverse complement strand
GTCGTGTACGAGATCGAGAAGGATGCCGGTGAATCGCTTGGCATCATTCCCGCCGCCGATGCGGTGCGACAGTGCGCGAACAAGTGCGTGTTCTGTTTCATCGACGGCAACCCGGCAGGCGTTCGCGAATCGTTGCACCTGAAGGACGACGACTTCCGACTGTCGTTCACGTACGGCAGCTATGTCACGCTGACGAACCTGGGCCCCAACGGCTTCCGACGGCTGATCGAGCAACGTCTGTCACCGCTGTACGTGAGCGTCCACGCAACGGAGCCGGACGTGCGCATGCGGCTGCTGGGAGTGGAACGCGGCGGCGAGATCGTCGAGCAGTTGCACGAGCTGACGCGGGCCGGCCTGGAGGTGCACACCCAGATCGTGCTATGCCCGGGTTGGAACGATGGCGTTCACCTGGAGCGAACGATCGACGATCTATGGCGGCTGGGACCCAACGTGCTCTCGGTGAGCGTGGTGCCGGTCGGTCTCACGCAGTACAACCTCGATCGGCCGGTCCGTCTGCTGACTGAAGACGAGGCGGCCGCTGCGCTGGGACAGATCGATGCAGCACGCGGACGCTCCCGGCGCGAGCGCGGCACCGGCTGGGCCTATGCCGGCGACGAGATGTACTTCATTGCGAATGCCGGGCTTCCTGCCGCAGCATATTACGACGACTGGCCGCTGACGGAGAACGGCGTCGGTGCGGTGCGCAGGCTCGAGGATGATTTCGAGTCGGGCCTGGGCGCGGTACCCATGCTCACAGGCCGCCGGATCGGCATTGTCACGGGTACACGAATGGCCCCGGTGATCCAGCGCTTTGCTGTCCGTCTCGCGCAGCATTCGGGGGCGACGGTCGAAGTGATTGCGGTGACCAACCAGCTTTTCGGTCCGACGGTGACCACAGCCGGACTCCTCGCCGGGCGGGACATCGCTGCCGCGCTCCACAGTGCTGGTGCTTTCGACACCGTGCTGCTCCCTGGAGAGGCGCTCAACGACGATGTCATGTTCATCGACAGTATGCCGCTGACTGAACTCGCGGCCGTGTTCGCTCCGGCCCGCCTGGTTCCCGCGCACGAACTCACCTCTGCACTCGCGGCGGTATGAGGCGGGGCCTTCCGGTCGTGGCCGTGGTCGGCCGGCCGAACGTTGGCAAGTCCACTTTCTTCAACCGCGTCCTCGGAGAACGCCGTGCGATCGTCGAGGATGTGCCGGGCGTGACGCGCGATCGCAACTTCGCGCGCGCGGAATGGAACACCCGTACATTCTATCTGGTCGATACCGGCGGTCTCGAGCCGGGCAGTGAAGAAGAGATGCCGGTGGCGATCCGCGTACAGGTGGAGGCGGCGCTGGCCGAGTCGGATGTCATCGTGCTGCTCGTGGATGGTCAGACGGGGCCGCACGCGGACGATGAACGGATCGCGACCATGTTGCGACGCACGAGCCTGCCTGTCGTGCT
This sequence comes from Gemmatimonadota bacterium, assembly GCA_018224305.1. Classification (GTDB taxonomy): domain Bacteria; phylum Gemmatimonadota; class Gemmatimonadetes; order Longimicrobiales; family RSA9; genus SH-MAG3. The sequence goes on along the minus strand of JAGTUV010000300.1, from coordinate 5,667 downwards.
GGCCGTCAACAAGCTGGACCGCATCCCCGATGAGATCGCGCAGCACGAGTTCTGGAGCCTGGGCCTGGGCGAGCCGCACCCGGTCAGCTCGGTCGTCGGGAAGGGGTCCGGCGACCTGCTCGACGCCATCGTTGCTGAACTGCCCGAAGCCGATACTGACAGCGAAGATAGCGGTCTCTATGTCGCGGTGATCGGCAAGCCGAATGTAGGCAAGTCCAGCTTCGTGAATCGGCTGCTCGGCGAGAACCGCATGGTGGTGAGCGATGTGCCGGGAACCACGCGCGACAGCATCGATACGCCTTTCCGTTATCACAATCGCGATCTCATATTCGTCGACACTGCCGGGCTCCGTCGCCAGGCGAAGATCGACCGCGGGCTGGAGTTCTACAGTTCGCTGCGTACGGAGCTCGCCATCGAGCGCGCGGACGTCTGCATGCTGCTCGTGGACGCGACGGAACCGATTCACGTGCAGGATCTCAAGATCGCGGAGAAGGCGTGGCGCCGCGGCTGCGCACTCATCATCATCGCCAACAAGTGGGATCTGGTAGAGAAGGAAACCAACACGGCCAAGGAGTTCGAGCGCAAGCTGCATGAGCGCGCGCCGCCGCTGCGGTGGACGCCGGTCATCTTCACGTCGGCGCTGACGGGCATGCGTGTGCGCAAGGTGCTGGACACGATCATCGAAGTGGCGGAGGAGCGCGAACGGCGCGTTGCGACGCGCGAAGTGAACGAGGTCCTGCGCAAGCTGGCGGAACGTACGATGCCGCCGCATTTTCGAGGCATGCCAGTCAAACTCCTGTATGCGACGCAGGCCGCCATCAAGCCTCCGACCTTCGTGGTGTTCACCAACCAGCCCAAGGGCGTGCCGGAGCACTATCTGCGCTATCTGCAGAACGGGTTCCGCGCGGCGTGGGGCTTTGTCGGGACGCCCATCAGATTGCGACTGCGCGCGCGACGGGAGCAGGAGAACGCAACATGACCGCCGCGCTGCTCCTGCTGGCGGCGTATCTGATCGGCGCGGTTCCAACGAGTTACATCGTGGGGCGGCTGACGCGCGGCATCGACCTGCGAGAGCACGGCAGCGGCAATCTGGGAGCAACGAACGCGTTTCGCGTGCTCGGCTGGCGCGCCGCGACTCCCATTTTCATCGTGGACGTCGCCAAGGGATTCCTGCCCGTCTTCTTCTTCCCGCGCATCGACGCTACGGAGGCCATCGCGTGGTCGCTCGGGTACGGCGCGGCGGCGATCTTCGGGCACATGTACTCCATCTACGTCGGTTTCCGCGGCGGGAAGGGCGTGGCGACGGGCGGAGGCGTATTCCTCGCGCTCGCGCCGCTGGCTGCCCTCGGTAGTCTCGTCATTTGGGCGGTGCTGGTATTCGCCACCGGTTATGTTTCGCTGGCGTCCATTGCATCCGCAGCTGCGCTCCCTGTCCTCATAGCCATTTCCGGTGCGCCCGGCGCCGTCCTTGCGCTGTCCTGCGGTCTGGCGATCTTCGTCATCTACGCGCACCGCGCAAACATGCGGCGGCTGCTGCGTGGAGAGGAGCATCGCTTTGGCAGGCGGGGCCGTGCACGAGCGGAGCATGCGGGAGGAGAAGCGGACCAGTGAGTGAACGAATCGGTGTAGTCGGGGCGGGGAGCTGGGGCACGGCACTCGCCAATCTGCTGGCGAAGAAGGGCTATTCCGTCTGTGTCTGGTCGTACGAGCCCGAGGTTGCCGAATCGATCAATCGCGAGCATCGCAACGCGAACTACCTGACGGACATCGCACTCGACGAGCGGCTGACGGCGACGACATCGCTCGAGGAGGCGGTAGGCGATACCGCGTTCATCGTGTCCGTCAGCCCCGCGCAGCATGTGCGCAGGGTGATGATGGATGCCGCCCGCGTCATGCGCAGCGACGCAATCGTGATCGGGGCGTCGAAGGGCATAGAAACGGACACACTGAAGACGATGGCGCAGGTGCTCGCGGAGGTGCTGCCGAAGGAGGCCGGCGCGCAGTCGTGTTATCTGTCGGGGCCGAGCTTCGCGCTGGAGGTTGCGCAGGAGCAGCCGACCGCTGTCACGATCGCCAGTCATGACGAGGAGGCGGCCGCGCGTGCGCAGGAGGTCTTCCAGACTCCGTATTTCCGCTGCTATACGAGCACGGACGTCACAGGCGTGGAGCTGGGTGGCGCGCTCAAGAACGTCATTGCCGTTGCAGCCGGTATGGCGGTGGGGCTGGGACTCGGTCACAACGCAGCAGCCGCCCTGATCACGCGCGGTCTCGCGGAGATGACGCGCCTCGGCGTGAAGCTGGGATCGAACCCGCTGACGCTGGCAGGCCTGGCCGGCATGGGCGATCTCATCCTCACGTGCACGGGCGGCCTGAGCCGCAATCGCCACGTCGGTGTGGAACTCGGCAAGGGCCGCACACTGGACGAGGTGCTCGCCGGGATGACCATGGTGGCAGAAGGCGTGCAGACCACTCGCGCGGCGCATGCGCTCGCGTTGCGCTCAGGCATCGAAATGCCCATCGTCGCTGAAGTCCACGCCGTTCTGTTCGAGGGCAGGACGGCGGCGGAGGCGGTGGAGAACCTGATGATGCGGGAACCCAAGGCCGAGCTGTGGAGATGACGGAAGCAACGGGCGGTGACGACTCCGCGCGCTCCGAGGGAGCGACGCGTCCGCTGATACGCAAGGAATACTACTCGATCAGCGAGGTTGCCGACCTGGTCGGGCTGCCGGCCCACGTACTTCGATACTGGGAGTCCCAGTTCTCGATGCTGAACCCGACGAAGAACCGGTCCGGCAATCGCGCATATCAGCGGAAGGAAATCAAGCTGATCCTGCTGGTGAAGCAGCTGCTGCACGTCGAGAAGTACACGGTGGAAGGCGCGAAGCAGCGGATCGACCAGCTGCGCAAGGGCGGCGACCTGCCGCGCGCGACATCCATCGCGCTGAACGAACAGATGATCGCGGTCCTGAGGGAAGAACTCTTCGAGTTGCGGGACATGCTCGCGCCGAACGAATAATGCGCATTCTCGTAACCAACGACGATGGCTACCTCGCCGGCGGCATCCTGACTCTGGCTCGCGCGGCCGCCGGCCTCGGCGACGTCACGGTCGTCGCACCGGACCGCGAGCAGAGCGCGACCAGTCATTCGCTCACGCTCCACTATCCGCTGCGCGTGAGATCGACGAGCAAGGGTGTGCAGGTTGTGGACGGGACGCCGACAGACTGCGTGATGCTCGCCATCGGCGAACTGCTGGAGGATCGTCCGGACTTCGTTTTGTCAGGCGTCAACCACGGTCCCAATCTCGGTGATGATGTCCTGTATTCCGGCACGGTGGCGGCCGCAATGGAAGCCACCATCCTCGGCATACCGGCCATCGCAGTGTCCTATGCGGGGAAGGATCACGAACGACTCGGGGACTGGGATGCGGTACTCGTGCAACTGCTGGAGCAACTCGTACACCGCACCGATTTCCCGGCAGAGACGCTGCTCAACGTGAACCTGCCGGCCGTCAGGCCGGACGAGGTGGCGGGCGTACGGGTTACGTCGCTGGGACGACGCGCGTACGTCGGATCACTGACCCGTGCGGCCGACCCCAACGGCCGGGAGTACTTCTGGATCGGAGGCGGTGAAAGCAAATGGTGGGGTGGCCCGGATTCCGACTTCCGCGCCATCCACGAGAACTTCATCTCGGTCACGCCACTGCACCTGGACCTGACGAACTATCGACTCATGGAAGGGCTGAGCGGGTGGGGTCTGAAGCTCTGACGGATCGCAGGTTTGAACGACAGAGGCGTCAGCTGATCGAGACGATCCGCGAGCGCGGTATTCACAACCTCGAGGTGCTGCGCGTGTTCGATCTCGTGGCGCGTCACCTGTTCGTGCCCGAGGGTGTGCAGCATCGCGCGTACGAGGACTCACCCGTCCCGATCGGTTTCAGCCAAACGGCATCCCAGCCGTCGCTTCAGGCGCTGTATCTGCAGGTCCTCGAGATACAGCCGCATCAAAAGGTGCTGGAGATCGGCACCGGAAGCGGCTACCAGACTGCATTGCTCGGGCACCTCGCGGGTCACGTGTACTCGGTGGAGCGGATCCGCGAACTCTCGGCGCGGGCGCGAACGGTGCTCGACGACCTGCGCTTCTCCAACATCGCGCTGCTGGTGGGCGATGGGACGATCGGCTGGTCACGCTTCGCCCCGTATGATGCCATCCTGGTGGCCGCGGCATCGCCTGACGTGCCGCAGGCCCTGCTCGACCAGCTCGCGGAGGGTGGTCGCATGCTGATCCCGTTAGGTGACCGCATGGAGCAGACTCTCACACTGTTCGAGAAGACGCCGGAGGGCATGCGTCGCGAGGACATCACGGCGTGCACCTTCGTACCTCTGCTCGGACGCTTCGGATGGGCGGAATGAGAAGGATGCAGCAACGCATGAAGGCAGCGGTGTACGCTGCCATTGCCTTCACGGTCCTGTGCGGCCCCAGCGCACTCGAGGGGCAGGCACCCGCGGACACGTCACTGATCCGACTGGACACGTTGCAGGTACCGGTCACGCGCACGGCCGTCAGCGCAGCACGCGCCCCGGTGTCGCTGTCGCTCGTCGGTCGAGATCAGATCCAGGGCGGCCTGGCAACGATCGGACTGCATGAGTCGCTTGCCTCCGTGCCCGGCCTGATCGTGGACAATCGACAGAATTTCTCGCTCGGCAACCGCGTCGTTATCCGGGGACTCGGCGCACGCGCGGCGTTCGGTGTTCGCGGACTGCGCGTGCTGGTGGATGGCATCCCGCTGACCATGCCGGACGGACAGACGAACCTCAACAACCTGGATCTGGGGTCGGCGGGTGCGATTCATGTCCTGCGCGGTCCCGCATCCGCACTTTTCGGCAACGCGGCGGGCGGAGTGATCGCCGTGGAAACGGAATCGGCTCCCGGGCCGCGGTCTATGGAAGCGCGGGTGACCGTGGGCGATCAAGGTCGCAGCAGCCTCACGCGTTTGTGGAAGGCACAGGCGAAGGTCGCGGAGAGAGTCGGGCCCTTCGACTACCTCGCCAGTGTCTCGCGGATGCAGACGGACGGATACCGTGACCACGGCCGTGCGCGACAGACGCAATTCAACGGGCGAGCCGGTTTCGCCACCGGCGATGCAACACGCGTGACCGTGGTCCTGAATGCGGTCGATATGCCGCTCGCCGAGAATCCCGGCTCACTGCCGATCGACTCGGCGCGCGCCGCTCCGAGCATGGCGTGGCAGCGCAACGTGGACACCGGGTCGGGTGAACGCACGCGGCAGGCCCAGGTCGGGATCCGGCTGCAACACGAGCGTCCGGACGCGCGGGCGGACATGTCCGTCCATGCACTGACGCGTTCGCTCGAGAACCCGCTGCCCTTCGGTGTGATCGATCTGGGTCGCACGGCCGGCGGCCTGCGCGCGCTCTACGAGCGAAGGCTCGCAATCACCGCTGTCACGGCCGGCCTCGATATCGAGGCCCAGCGAGACGACCGGCGGGAGTTCGCGAACGAGGGCGGCCAACCGAGCGGCGCGGCGCGCCGGGACCAGGAGGACCGCGTGGCGAGCATCGGTCCCTTCGCGCAGGCCCGCATCGAGACCGGCCGCGTGGGAGTGATGCTGGGCGCGCGCTACGATGCCGTGCGCTTCGAAACGATCGACAG
>JAGTUV010000299.1 GCA_018224305.1 Gemmatimonadota bacterium | reverse complement strand
GAATCGCGTCGTGCTCGCGGCCACGCTGTCCTCGACGTACGGCATCTACGGGCCCGCCTTCGAGTTGATGGAGCATGAGCCGCGCGATGCCGGGGGCGAGGAGTATCTCGACTCTGAGAAGTACCAGGTCCGTCAGTGGAATCTCACGCGCAGCGACAGCCTGCGCCACTTCATCGCGAGGCTGAACCGCATCCGACGTGAGAACGCGGCACTCCACGACAACCGTACCGTCCGGTTCCACGCGGTCGAGAATCATGGCGCGGACGTGCCCGGGCTCATCGCCTACACGAAGTCGAGTGCAGCGCCGCCGGTGTCGCCGACCGGCCGCGCGATGTACAAGTACGAGAATCTCACACCGCCGTCGCCGGGCCCGGACAACAACGTGATACTGACCGTCGTCAACCTGGACCCGGTCGCCCCGAACGCCGGCTGGATCGAACTGCCACTGGTGCAGCTTGGCATGGATCCCGACCGCGCGTACCAGGTCCATGATCTGCTCGGCGATGCACGCTACACATGGCATGGCGCATGGAATTACGTCGACTTGGATCCGACCGTGGTTCCCGCGCACATCTTCCGCATTACCCAGACGTCCGACTGAATCATATGGCTACGCAGATGACGACCGGACACCCCGCACGCCGCCGCGCCGACAGTGCCCTCGGCGGTGACCCGCTCTGGTACAAGGATGCCATCATCTATGAAGCGCACGTGCGCGCGTTCTACGACAGTGATGGCGACGGCATGGGCGACTTCCGTGGTCTCGGCCAGAAACTCGACTACCTCCAGGACCTCGGAATCACGGCCATCTGGCTGCTGCCGTTCTACCCGTCGCCCTGGCGTGATGACGGCTACGACATTGCCGACTACGGCGAGATCCATCCCGCCTACGGCACGATGGCGGACTTCAAGAAGTTCCTGCGCGAGGCCCACAGTCGCGGCCTGCGCGTAATCACGGAGCTGGTCATCAATCACACCTCCGACCAACACCCGTGGTTCCAGCGCGCACGCCGTGCGAAGCCCGGCTCGCCCGCGCGTGACTTCTATGTATGGACGGACGATCCGAACAAGTACCGCGAGACGCGCATCATCTTCAAGGATTTCGAAGCCTCGAACTGGTCGTGGGACCCCGTCGCCGGGCAGTACTTCTGGCACCGCTTCTATTCGCACCAGCCGGATCTGAACTTCGACAACCCTGCGGTGCACGACGCCATCCTGAAGACGATGGACGCGTGGTTCCGGCTCGGTGTCGACGGCATGCGCCTGGACGCGATTCCCTACCTCTACGAGCGCGAAGGGACTAACTGCGAGAATCTCCCGGAGACGCACGCGTTCCTGAAGAAGATGCGCGCCCACCTCGACGAGAACTTCGAGGGCCGCCTGTTCCTCGCTGAGGCGAACCAGTGGCCGGAAGAGACCGTGCCGTATTTCGGCGACGGCGACGAGTGCCACATGAACTTCCACTTCCCGGTGATGCCGCGGTTGTTCATGTCGATTCAGATGGAGGACCGCTTCCCCATCATCGACATCCTCAAGCAGACCCCGCCGATCCCGGAGAACTGTCAGTGGGCGACGTTCCTGCGCAACCATGACGAGTTGACACTCGAGATGGTGACGGATGAGGAGCGCGACTACATGTATCGCATGTACGCCAACGACCCGCAGGCGCGTATCAATCTCGGCATCCGCCGCCGGCTCGCACCGCTGCTTGGCAACAACCGTCGCAAGATCGAGCTGATGAACTCGCTGCTGTTCTCGCTGCCCGGCACACCGGTGCTGTACTACGGCGACGAGATCGGCATGGGTGACAACATCTATCTGGGCGATCGCAACGGCGTACGCACGCCGATGCAGTGGAGCGCCGATCGGAATGCGGGCTTCTCGCGCTCGAACCCGCAGCGGCTGTACCTGCCGGTGATCGTTGATCCCGAGTACCACTACGAGACGTGCAATGTCGAGGCGCAGCAGGCCAACCCGAGTTCGCTCCTGTGGTGGACCAAGCGACTGATCGCTCTGCGCAAGCGCTTTCAGGCGTTCGGTCGCGGCACCATCGAGTTCCTGTATCCGGACAACCGCAAGGTGCTGGCGTTCCTGCGCTGTCATGAGGACGAGACTGTGCTCGTCGTCGCGAATCTGTCGCGGTTTGTGCAGCATGCCAGCCTCGACCTGTCACGGTTCCGTGACCACATCCCGGTCGAGCTGTTCGGCCTGACGGAGTTCCCGCGCATCACCAGCGAACCGTTCTTCGTGACACTCGGGCCGCACGCGTTCTACTGGTTCCAGATCCGGCGCGCCGACCGCGCGCAGGAGATGCTGATGCCGGGCGGCCGGTCGCGGCCGGAATCACACTTCTCACGCTCGGACTGGGACACGCTCATCAGGGATGGCAATACCACCGTGCTGGACGGCCTGCTGCCGGAATACATCACGACGCAGCGGTGGTTCCAGGGCAAGGGCCGCGCTTTGCGCAGCGTCACCGTCAGGGACCTGCTGCCGGGGACCGTGCCGGACGCCAGCCACCGCATCGCGCTGGTGGAGGTGCAGTATATCGAGGAGGCTGCCGAGCTGTACGTGGTGCCGGTCATGCTGCTGGAGGGGACGGACGCGCAGCAGTTTCTCGACCAGCACCCGCAGGCCGTCATCGCGGAGGACGACCGTGAGCACTCCACGATCCTGGTCGATGCGGCGTTTGTACCGGAATTCCGTGAGTCACTCCTCGATGCCGCGCATGGACGCCGCCGCATCCGCGGTCGCAGCGGTGAGTTGCAGGGCGCGGCATCGGGGCAGCTGCGCAGGCTGGTCGACAACATGGAGGACCGGCAGAGCCGTCTCCTCGGCGCGGAGCAGAGCAATACGTCCATTGTCTTCGATCGCAGCGTGGTGCTCAAGTTCTACCGTCGGCTGGACGACGGCCTGAGCCTGGACGTGGAGATGGGCGAATTCCTCGGCGAACACGGATTCGACCACACGCCCGCCGTGCTGGGCTCGTTGTCGTACGCGAGAAACGGATCGCCGGCCCGCACTCTCGCGGTCGTGCAGGAGTTCATACCGAACGAGGGCGACGCATGGAGCCTCACGCTCGATGCGGTCACCGAGTTCTTCGAGCGCGCCGCGACCGTCAGCGACGAGCCGACCATGGTCGACGCGAGTACACGCGCGCTCCTGAAGCAGGCAATGGAGCCGGCGACGGATACCGCACGTGCATTCGTCGGCCCACACCTCGAGGAAGCACGGCTGCTCGGTGAACGGACCGCCGGCATGCACCTCGTGCTCGCCTCCGATCCGGATGATGCGGCGTTCGCGCCCGAGCCGTTCACGATGTTCTATCAGCGGTCGCTGTACCAGTCCATGCGCAATCTCACAGGCCGCGTACTGCAGTTGCTGAAGAACCGTGTCGATGGCATGGAAGACGAGATGAAAGGTGCTGCGCAGGAGGTGCTCGCGCTCGAGGACGGCATTATGCGGCGGTTCCACTCGCTCGTCGACCACAAGGTCAACGGTTCGCGCATCCGCTGCCACGGCGACTTCCACCTCGGCCAGGTGCTTTATACCGGCAACGATTTCTACATCACGGACTTCGAGGGCGAGCCGATCCGCCCGCTGTCGGAGCGGCGCCTCAAGCGCTCACCGCTGCGCGATGTCGCGGGCATGCTGCGTTCATTCCACTACGCAGCATATGCCGCGCTGTACGAGCAGGAAGAACGCAGCCACGTGCGCGTGATCGATCGCGCGGCCATGGAATGGTGGGCACGCGGCTGGTATGCGTTCGTCGGCGGCTCCTTCCTGAACGGCTATCTCGGCGTGATGCGTGCCTCGCCGATCCTGCCGCAGGACACGGACGAGCTGGCCCGACTGCTGGACATCTATCTGCTCGAAAAGGCGATCTACGAACTGGGCTACGAACTCGGTAACCGGCCCGCCTGGGCTGCCATTCCGCTGCGCGGCCTGCGGCAGCTCCTCGACGGCGAGGAGCGTTCGAAGTGATGCGCCGCACGCGCGGGCTCGCGGAGCTCGCCCGTCTGTACAACGTCGAGACGGCATACGAGGGCATGGGCGGCGAACGCAGGCGAGCGGATGCTGAGGCGCTGATGCTCACGCTGCGCGCGCTCGGTGCACCGCTCGATGAGGAGGGAGCCGGTGACGCGCTCGCGAGCCGCCGGGCCGAGCTCGATCTGACCGGCATGCAGCCCGTCCAGGTCGCATGGGATGGTGCGCTGCCCCAGGTGCGCGCGCGTTTCACGCACAACGAGTCCGAGCGCGCCGCCATCGAGATCCGGCTCGAGTCCGGTGAAGTCATCTCGCATGAGTGCCGGGCCGAGCCCGTCAACGCCCGCGCGCGCGGCGGCTGGACCGCTACGCATTCGCTGCGAGTCGGCCGCCGTCTGCCGCTCGGCTATCACCGACTCCACGTGGAGACGTCCGGGGCGACGTTCCAGACGCTTATCATCTCTGCGCCGAGGCTGGCGCACGCACCGCTTGCGACGCGTGAATGGGGAGTGTTCGCGCCGCTGTATTCACTGACATCGAACAGCAGCTGGGGCACAGGCGACTACGGCGACCTCGCCCGCCTCGCGGAGTGGGCAGGTGAACTCGGCGCGGGTTTTGTGTCGACACTCCCACTGCTCGCCACATTTCTCGATGCCCCTTTCGAGCCGAGCCCATACTCGCCTGCCAGCCGTCTATTCTGGAACGAGATGTTCATCGACGTCACGTCGGTGCCCGGCTGGACGCCGCAGGCCGATGTCCAGTCCGCCGTCGCGGCGTGCCGCGCCGGCGAGCTCGTGGATTATCGGGGTATCGCCGCACTGAAGCGCAGGGAGCTTGAGCGCGCCCGCGTCGCATCAGCAGGGGACGCCGCCGTGATGCAGGGGGTCGAGCAGTTCGCCGCGGCCCACGCACACGTCACGAGCTATGCCCGGTTCCGCGCAGTATGCGATCACCGGCGCGAAGGCTGGCATGCGTGGCCCGCGCGCTTGAAGCAGGGTGACATCCGGGACGGCGACTTCGCACCCGAAGACTTCGAGTATCACCTGTTCGCCCAGTGGCAGGCAGAACAGCAGCTCGGCGCATTCGGCGCCGCGCGTCACGGCGGTGCTGCCAGCCTGTATCTGGACATGCCGCTCGGCGTCAATCCCGACGGCTACGACGCGTGGCGATACCCGGCGCTGTTCGCCGACGGCATATCGGCCGGTGCACCGCCCGACCCGCTGTTCACCGGCGGTCAGGACTGGGGCTTCCGTCCCCTCATCCCGGAGGCGCTGCGTACGAGTGGTTACGTGTATCTCATTGAAACGCTGCGCCACCATTTCCGACACGCGCCCATGCTGCGCCTCGACCATGTGATGTCGCTCTACCGCCTCTTCTGGGTCCCGCACGGCATCGAGGCGAAGCGGGGCGTCTACGTGCGTTATCCGGAGGACGAGCTGTTCGCGATCCTCGTGCTCGAATCCGCCCGGCACAAGGCCGTAGTCATCGGCGAGGACCTCGGCACGGTACCGGCCGCGGTGCGCCGCGCGATGGCCCGGCACAACGTGCACAGAATGCACGTCGTGCAGTTCGAGGCCGCCCCGGAAGCCGGCGAGCCCGCGAGCGTTCCGGACGAGGACGTCGTTGCGAGTCTGAACACGCACGACATGCCGCTGTTCGCGGGCTTCTGGCGCGGCAGTGAGATCGACGACCAACTGGACCTGGGCCTCATTGACAGGGAGGCCCACCAGGCCGCACTGGAGCAGCGGGCGAAGCTGCGACTTCTTCTGTCGCGAAGCGTCGGTGCCGGCGGCGAAGTGGAGCCGGGGCTGGTCAGGCAGCGGCTGCTGGAGCGACTGGCCGCGTCACCGGCGCGATATGTGCTCGTAACACTCGAAGACCTGTGGCTGGAAGAACGTCCGCAGAATGTACCGGGCACGTCCAGCGAGCGGCCGAACTGGCGCCGTCGCCTCAGCAGGTCGCTCAACGAGATCATGGAGGATGCGGCTGTGCGCCGCATGCTGAACGCAATCGGCGAGCGTCGCAGGACGCCGCCCGTCAGCGCAGAGAACTATGGCTGAGCCACGAAAGCGAAAGATCCGAACGGTCCTGACCAGGGACGACCTGCACTGGTTCAACGAAGGGACGCACAACCGGCTCTACGAGAAGCTCGGTGCGCACCGCCGCACGACAGCCGGCGTGGATGGGACCAATTTCGCCGTATGGGCGCCGAACGCGGAGCGCATCAGCGTCATCGGCGACTTCAACGACTGGCAGCCCGGCGTCACGGAAATGGCGACCATGGGCGGGTCCGGCATATGGGAGGCGTTCGTGCCCGGCGTCGGTCGCGGTGCACGTTACAAGTATCGCATCGATTCGCGCTACGACGGGTTCCGGGTAGACAAGGCGGACCCGTTCGGGCGACTGCACGAGGAGCCGCCCGCCACCGCGTCGATCGTGTGGGACAACGAGTACGAGTGGCGCGACGCCGAGTGGATGGAGAGTCGTGCGGCCCACAACGGCATCGAGCGGCCGATGTCCATCTACGAAGTGCACATGGGCTCGTGGCGCCGCGATGACGGCGTGTCGCTCGGCTACCGCGAGATGGCGGAGCCGTTCGCCGACTATGTCGCCGACATGGGCTTCACGCATGTCGAGTTCATGCCCGTCATGGAGCATCCGTTCTTCGGATCGTGGGGCTATCAGACCACCGGCTACTTCGCGCCTTCCAGTCGCTACGG
>JAGTUV010000298.1 GCA_018224305.1 Gemmatimonadota bacterium | reverse complement strand
TTGCGTCGACCCGGATCGGATCCATTGCCTGCACCGTCAGCAACTCGTCGCCCACATTCACGTACTGGCCTGGAACTACCTTCAAATTCGCCACACGTCCGGGGAATGGAGCAACGATCCGCGTGCGTAGCAGATTGATTTCCGCGCGGTTCACGGCCACGCGCGCCGCCTCCAGACCGCTGCGTGCCCGCGCCGCGGTATCGCGTTCCGCACGGACCCGTGGATCCTCGATGCGGTCGTCGTCGAGCGTCGTCTCGCGGTAGCTGACATCGGCCTGACGCAGCCTCGCCTGCGCCTCTTCCAGCGACAGCCGATACTCCGTCGGGTCGATCTCGATCAGCAGTGCACCCTGGCCCATCGCCTGGTTCTCGGACACGCGCACCGCGCGCACCTGGCCGGACACCTGCGAACGGATCGCCGTCTGCTGCCAGGATGCCGCTTCGCCCGGCGCGCTCACCGTCAGCACGAGCGTGTCCAGCACCACCTCGGCTCCTTCTACTGCTACGGCCAGGTCCGTGCTGAACGCTTCGGCCGCAGACACGTCCGGCAGATCGCCCGATGGTGTCTGCGGGCTCTGTGCGGACGCCTCGCGCTGGACGTTGATGCGGTAATACACGCCAACACCCGCCAGCGAGAGTACCAGCAGTGCCGCGGTGACAGTGATGATCCGTTTCGAGAATCTCATATGTGCATCCTGTTGCAGACGGAAAGGGCGCCCGCCGATTCAGGGGGAGGCAGCCCGGACGCCGCAGGTCCCGGGGGGACCGGATCAGCGCCGGGGACGCTGTGAAGATCGCCTGAACCGCTGGAGCGTCGTCGTGCGAGGGCAGGGGACACACGCCGCATCAACACATACAAGGTGTAAACACCCGGTTGTCCGTGCAAGGCGTCTCCTGTATCCAATGGCCCATGGAGCGCGCTGCCACCCCCGCGGAACGAACTGGCGCGCCCAAACATGCACGACCGGCGTTGCCGGGGCCTCCGATAGGGCGAACCGGCTCCGGCAAGCAATACGAGCTACGCGCGCACGCGTGCGTAGCATTGATCGGCGCTCAGCAACCCCCGGCTACGCGACCAGCGGCTCAGCGCCATGTGCCTGGCAGTCGTCGCACAACCACCCTCTCGACGCCGAGATCGTCGGTGAGGACCCAGGCCGCGAGGCCGGATGCACTTATGGCGCCGGGCATCGCCTGCGGCTGCAGCGTACCGATGTAACGCCCGTTGGCGGTCACGAGATCGATCGGTCCCGCAGCCTTGCCATCCGTGGCGCGCCGCTGAACCCAGATGCGGCCCTGCGGATCCGAGCGAATGGATGTGACGACTGCCATATACTCGGCGAACGGCATGTTGTCGGCAGAGAATGCCATGGTGCCTGAGCCGCGTCCAACGGATGTCGATGAGCCGGCCGGCGTGGTTCGCGACATGACGATCATCGGACCGCCGCCCTGCGCTTCGGCCCGCTCGCGCTGCTTCTGGAACTCCTCCTGATCCTTCTTCGTCACGCGCTTTGGTGTGTAGTCACGAGTGAGCGTGCGGATGTGGCGTCCCGTGCCATCGAGGATGCGGATGGCGTATTCGGTCTCGTAATGCAGTGCGATGGCTTCGGGCAGCGCAGCGAACGCCGGACGCGGACCGAAGATCGGATCCATGCTGATGAAAGCGGTGCGGCGGGCGCCGTCGCTTCCCGTCGATCCGGAGACACGCGGCGTCGCCACAGGCACGCGGTAGAGTGTCTGCGTGGATGCGTCGTCGAGCGACACGCGGAAGATGGGGGAGACGCCCGTGCCCGCCGCATCCTGATCCGGACTCATCCGCTGCGGGGCACGCGCGATGATGCCGCCGCGCGGGTCCGTGACCATCGCCACCGGAAACCCCAGCTCGTCGTTGAACGGGATGTTACGGACGTACTCACCATCCGGCCGGAAGACGATGAACGCACGGTTGCCGATGTCATTCACCACGACGTTGCCGTCCGCCGCAATGGCCATCGCGATGGGTGCCTGAAGCTCGCCGGGTCCGCCGCCCCGCGTGGCGAACTGCCGGACGAACCGGCCGCGCGAATCGAAGACCACGACCCGGGTGCTCTGGCCATCCAGCACGTACAGGTTGTCTGCCGCGTCGAAGGCGAGGGATCGGATTCCGGAGAACATCTCCCAGTCCCGGCCCTCGACCGTGCCGACGCTGAAAACCTCTGCCGGTCGTTCCCGCAGCAAGTTGTCACGTGCCGGCAGTTGGACCGTCTGCTGCGCTGCAGACGGTGTCGCGCAGATAACCCCTACGCCCGTGAGGAGTGCGATACGACGCACGCTGAATGACATGGGCACCTCCATTGGAATGCGGCCGTATGCACCGTGCACGACAGTCGACACGATTGTGACTCCATCGGTCCCGATATGGTTGCTTTGCATCCGGAATGACGATGACGGATGCATCAGTTCTGTCGGTTTTGCATCTCCACGGATGCGTCCAAACGCCGTCCGCGGACGACGCTTGCCGGTTTCCGCGCGCAAGAAAGTTCTTGTGTTTTCGCACAAGTGCGTTTACGCTGTTCTCACTATCAAACGACATCTCGCATCACACGGGTGTCGCGCGACGCGGAACTCGGTTCCGGATTGCCGTGAAGTCGGACGGTGCAGTACGTCGGTTCCGAACGATGCGAAGAGCGGCCGGACAGTGAGTGGGAATGTCGACTCGGCCACCGCAACAGGGAGTTCACATGGCAGCACGTCGTAGCACCACCGGTGCAGCGAAGAAGTCGAAGGCCAAGACCGCGCGTAAACCCGCAGCTCGGCGGGCTTCGACGCGGACCGCTGCAAAGAAGTCGACGCGCAAGACAGCACGGAAGGGCGCGCGCAAGACGGCCAAGCGGACGGCAGCTCGTAAGACCACTGCCAAGCGTTCGGCCGCGAAGAAGACAGCCCGCAAGGGCGCACGCAAGTCGACAGCCCGCAAGGGCGCACGCAAGTCGACGGCCCGCAAGGGCGCACGCAAGTCGGCAGCTCGCAAGGGTGCACGGAAGTCGACAGCCCGCAAGGGCGCGCGCA
>JAGTUV010000297.1 GCA_018224305.1 Gemmatimonadota bacterium | reverse complement strand
GATCGGTGAACTGGCGCTGCCCGTCCAGGCGAAGCTGCTACGCGCTCTGGAAGCACGCGAGATCACGCGGCTCGGCGCGGAGAAACCCATCCCTGTCCTCGCGCGCGTCGTTGCAGCCACGCACCGGGATCTGGACGCCGATGTGGAGGCGAAGCGGTTCCGGCAGGACCTGTACTACCGGCTGAACGTGCACATTCTGAAGGTGCCGCCGCTACGCGAGCGCGGCGCCGACGTGGCGCTCCTCGTCAACCACTTCCTGACCATTCTCTGTGATCGATTCGGCGTGCGCAGGAAGGCGATCGACGACGGGGCGATGGCTGTGCTCAGTGCATACGACTGGAGCCGCAATAACGTGCGTGAGCTTCGTAACATCGTCGAGCGACTCATCATCGCCGCCGGCGACGGCAACATCGGGCCGGACCACATCCCGCCCGAGATCGCCGAGCACGACGGTGACGCACAGGCTACCTCGTTGCAGGAAAAACGCGCGGAGGCCGAACGTCAGATCATCATCGACGCGCTCGAGCGGAATGACGGACACGTCACGAACACCGCCCGCGAGCTCGGCCTCTCCGATCACGCCAGCCTGTTGAAAATCATGCGGCGGCTCGGCATCAGGCGCGGCTGATCTCACCACGCCGTGGGGCCGGGCACAGCCGTTGGGCCGGGCGCGGCCGACCGACCCTGCCGCGCCCGGCTGCCATCACGTCATCGCGGATCCAGCGCCTCGTTCACCCGTTCGACAATGTCGCGCAGATGCGCACTGGCGACGCCCGTCGTCTGACCTGCTGCCGTGTTTGCCGCGGCGCGCACGCCCACGAGTTGCGCTCGCGCGAGTGCACGCACATCCGATCCATCGGTTTCGCTGTTGAGCAGCGCTGTCAGCCGTGCAACATGCGCGCGATGCAGAGCACGACGGTATGCATTGCGCGCTGTCACCGCTGCACTGCCCCAGACCGCCGTGCGCACATCGGCGAGGTAGGCACTCACGGGATACGCGACGCCGGGATGCGACAGTTCCAGTTCCGCCATTCGACTCAGCCGGCCGCTCGACAGCAGACTGTTGACCGTGGCCGCCTGTCGCTGCTGCAACATCTGCGGACCCGGCGTACCGATGCGTTCCAGAACATCCCGGTCCAGGATCCAGAGCGGCTCCTCGAATACCTGGTCGGAGACGAAAGCAAGCGCACGCTCCTGCGGTGCGCGCGGGACCGGGCTGTAGACTGCGCCCGCCTGATCAGCCGTCTTGAGATCCGCGTGCACGCCGCCGATCACGGCGGCTACATGGTTGATATAGCGCGACCACTGCCCGACGAACTCGCCGTAGATCTCCTCCAGGTCGGTGTAGTCCTCGCCTGGCCGCGTCGTCCACCGGATCAGGTTCGGCAGGACGCGCTTCAGGTTGTCGATACCGTACGTGCTCGCACGAACGGGATCATCCCCGATGTCCTCCGTCTGCGCGCGCGGGTCGGCCGCTGACGGCTGTCCCTGCAGGAACCGGTATACGGGGTCGCTGGCGCGTTCCGCGATCCAGCGGTTGAGCGTGCCGCGCTCGGCATCGGGTGTCGGTGCATCCGGCAGGACACGATATCCCCAGTTGATCGAGTGGTGATCATACGGCCCGATCTTCCGGATGAAGTCGTTGCCCTCGAGGCCATCACCGGGCTGCGCGACGTAGTTCTGCCGGGCATAGTCCATGATCGAAGGTGCGACGCCCATTCGCTGCGCGAACGACTGAGAGCGCAACGAGTCGACCGGGTATGCTGAACTGGAGATCATGTTGTGCGGCAGCCCGAGCGCGTGACCGACCTCGTGGGCGATTACCTGTCGCAGCGCCTCGCACATCATCCCATCGGCGATGGGCAGGCTGCGCACTGCGGGATTCGCGGCACCTGTCTCGATCAGCAGACGGTTGCGGTACGAGCGCAGGTGGTTGTGGTACCACACTATGTCGCTCTCGATGATCTCCCCCGTGCGCGGGTCGCTCGTGCTCGGGCCCTGCGCGTTGCGTGTTAGGCTCGCCGCCCAGCGCACCACCGAGTAGCGCACGTCCTCGGGGTTCCAGTCCGGATCTCCCGCAGGGGACGGCGGATCCGCCGCCAGGATGGCGTTGCGGAAACCGGCCGTCTCGAATGCAGTCTGCCAGTCCTCGACGCCATCGCGCACGCACGAGCGGTACTCCGGCGGTGTCGCGGGATCGAGGTAGTAGACGATCGGTTTCACCGGCTCGACCAGCTCGCCGCGCGCGTACGCGGCCATGTCGGTCGGCTCCAGGCGCCAGCGACGAATGAACCGCTGCTCCGGCGCCTTCTGGTCGGCAATGCCGAAATTGACCTGGCGGATGCTGAAATAGCCGACGCGGTCGTCCGCGTGACGCGGACGCATCGGGTCACGTGGCAGCAGCACGATCGACTGGTTCATCTCGATCGTCAGCGCGCCGATGTGCGCGTCCGAGGGTGGTGTCGTCGCTTCGAACGTCTGCGTGTGCCGGACCTCCACATTCACCGGGTATGAACGCGCCGAGATGATGTAGCTGCGGTCCGGGTCCAGGCGCCGCACACCGTAGTCGCGACGCCGTGCGGGGTTCAGCCCGCTGATCGCAGGTGTATCGCCTTCATAGAAGCTCGTCACGTCGACTACTACGCCGTTCGAGTCCGGCGTGATCG
>JAGTUV010000296.1 GCA_018224305.1 Gemmatimonadota bacterium | reverse complement strand
GGCGGTGTCGGCCAGGACGCGCGCCGCCTCCGCCTGCGGGTCCTGACGACGAACGATTTCCATGGCAATCTCGCACCCACCTGGACGTCGGGCGGAGCGGCCATCGGCGGAGCGGCCGCTCTGGCGACGTACTTCGACATGGAGCGTGACGGATTCGGTGGCGACCCCGTTCTCCTCCTCGACGGCGGCGACGTGATGCAGGGCACGCCGATGTCGAATCTTACGCGCGGCCGGAGCACGGTCGAGTACTACAACGCAGCGGGCTACGATGCTGCAGCCGTCGGGAATCACGAGTTCGACTGGGGACCGGCCGTGCTGCGTGAGCGCATGGAGGAAGCGCGGTTCCCGTGGCTTGCGGCGAATATCGCGGTCGAGGGCAGCGACACGACGCCATCGTGGATCCGCGGCACTGCAATCCTCGAGCGCGACAGCATGAGGATCGGGATCATCGGCCTGATCACCGAGGAAACGCCCAGGGCGACGATGGCGGAATATGTCCGCGGCCTGGCGTTCGCCGACGGCGCTGCCACGATGAACAGGCTCGTACCGTCGCTGCGGCAGGCAGGCGTGGACTTCGTGATTGTCGTTGCGCACGCGGGCGTCCATTGCGAGGACCAGGAGCGCAACTGTGCGGGCGAGATGGCGGAGTGGCTGGAGCGAACGACAGAGAAACCCGACCTCGTCGTCGGAGGACATACGCATGAAGTCGTCAGGGCTCGCGTGAACGGGGTGCCCGTCATCGAGACGGGATCATGGGCGCGCAGGTACGGCGTAGTGGACCTCGAGCGCATCAGCGCCGACAGCGTCGATGTCTGGATCCGCGGCACGCCGGTGCCATGGACGGACCTTGTCCCTGCGGACAGCGCCGTGGCGGCGCTGGTGGCGCGGACGGAGGCCGAGGTGGGGCCCAGGCTCACCCAGGTCATTACACGGACTGCTGAGGAGATTCCACGCGGTGCCGGTGAGAACCCGATGGGCCGGCTGATCGCCGACGCACAGCGGGCTGCGACGGGAACGCAGATCGCCATCATGAACGCGGGCGGCGTGCGTGCGCCGATGCCTGCCGGGGCCGTCACGTGGGGCGACCTGTACCGCATCCAGCCATTCGGCAACCGGCTGATGGTGCTGAAGTTGACAGGCGCGCTACTGCACGATGCCATGGAGCACGCCATCAGCGGCACGAATCCGGGCGCCCATGTGAGCGGACTCCGCGCGCAGATCGATCCGTCCAGGCCGGTCGGACAACGTGTGCTCGCAATGAGCCTCAGCACCGGCGAACCGATCGAGGCGGACGCGATCTACACCGTCACCGTGAGCGACTTCCTGGCGAGCGGTACCGGCGATGGCTTCAGTGCATTCGGCCGTGCTCTGGAAAGCACACCGACGGGCATCATCGATCTCGATGCCCTGATCGACTATATACGGCGGCAGCCGCAACCGTTGCGCGCGCCGCGCGACGAACGCGTCGTCGCTTCCGGATTCCTGATGGTATCTCAATGAACGAGACACCTCCCGTAACGCGGGACATGCTGCATCGCCTGCCGAAGGCCGATCTCCACCTGCACCTCGACGGATCGCTCCGCCCGCAGACGATGCTGGAGCTCGCCGCCGCGCTCGACATCGAGCTGCCGGCAGATGACGCGGCCGCACTGGGCGAGTACATGCACGTGCGCGAGGGACGTGATCTCGTGGACTATCTCGCGCGTTTCGACATCACACTGGCACTGATGCAGACGGCCAATGCCATCGAGCGCATTGCGTACGAACTGGCCGAGGACTGTTCCCTGGAGAACATTCGCTACGCCGAAGTCCGCTTCTGCCCCGCGCTCAACACGCGCGGCGGCCTGTCAAATGTCGATGTCGTGGAAGCAGCACTCCGCGGACTGCGCCGCGCGGAAGCCGACCACGAGATCACCACCGCCCTGATCCTGTGCGGACTTCGCAACCTGCCCGTCCAGACGTCGATCGAGATGGCGGAGCTCGCTGTAGATTTCCGCGACCGCGGCGTAGTCGCATTCGACCTGGCAGGCGCGGAGCGCGGTCATCCGCCGATCGACCACCAGCCCGCGTTCCAGATCGCTGCGGACGCGAACATGGCGATCACGATCCACGCCGGCGAGGCGTTCGGCCCGGCATCCATCCATCAGGCCATTCACTACTGCAACGCGCGCCGCATCGGGCACGGCACCCGCCTGTGGGAGGATCCTGAGCTCCTCGATTACGTCAACGACTTCCGCATCCCGATCGAGGTCTGTCTCACGTCCAATATCCAGACGCGCGCAGCCCCGTCGCTCGAGGAACACCCGCTGCGCATCTTCTATGACCAGGGCCTGGTCGTGACACTCAATACCGACAACCGGCTCATGAGTGCAACCACCATGACCGACGAGTTCCTGCGCGCCCACCAGTCGCTCGGTTTCACCTGGGATCAGCTCTGCGAAGTGACCATCATGGGCTTCGAGAGCGCGTTCCTGCCGTATCGGGACAGGGCGGCGCTGGTGGCGGCTGTGAGCGCGGAGATCGAGGCCGCCTCGCCCCGCACAGGAGGGGACTGACCACGGCGCTTGAGGGTGCCGGGTGCGTCGCCGTCCAGGCGTCCTGAAGTGGCAGGGATGCTCTTGACCGGACCGGGGAACGGGTGTATCATCGGCCGCGACATAGCCACTTAAGCCCCCATGCGCAGGTCCCGGCATGCAGACGTGCCTCAGCCCGCCCCGCCCGTACCCGGT
>JAGTUV010000295.1 GCA_018224305.1 Gemmatimonadota bacterium | reverse complement strand
TGCCCAGAAGAGAAGACCTCCACTCCATCCTCATCATCGGTTCCGGCCCCATTGTCATCGGCCAGGGTTGCGAGTTCGATTACTCGGGAACCCAGGCCATTCGTGCGTTGAAGGAAGAGGGCTACCGCGTCATCCTGGTCAACAGCAATCCGGCGACGATCATGACGGACCCCGATCTCGCGGATGCGACCTATATAGAGCCGATCACAGCCGAATGGATCGAGCTCATCATCGAGAAGGAACGACCCGACGCGCTGCTGCCGACGATGGGCGGGCAGACCGCGCTCAACGTCGCGCTCGAACTCTATGACAGCGGTGTTCTCGAGAAGTACGGTGTCGAACTGATCGGCGCCGATGCGCGCGCGATCCGTATGGCCGAGGACCGCGAGGAGTTCAGCGCGGCAATGACACGGCTCGGCCTGGCGGTGGGCCATGGCGGCTTTGCGCGCTCGTTCGATGAAGCGCTCGCCATCATCGAGGACATCGGATATCCGGCGATCATCCGGCCATCATTCACGCTCGGCGGCAGCGGCGGCGGTATCGCATACAACGCGGACGAGTTCGAGGCGGCAGTGCGCCGCGGCATCGACCTGTCGCCGATCGATGAAGTCCTGATCGATCGCAGTGTCATCGGTTGGAAGGAGTTCGAGCTGGAGGTGGTGCGCGACGGGGCGGACAACGTCGTGATCATCTGCTCGATCGAGAATATCGACCCGATGGGTGTGCATACCGGCGACTCGATCACTGTCGCGCCGATCCAGACGCTGACCGATGTCGAGTATCAGCGCATGCGTGATGCAGCGATCGCCATCATCCGCGAGATCGGCGTCGAGGCCGGCGGCTGCAACATCCAGTTCGCGATGAATCCCGACAACGGCGATCTGCTGGTGGTCGAGATGAATCCGCGCGTGTCGCGCTCATCGGCACTTGCATCGAAGGCGACCGGCTTCCCGATCGCGCGCGTCGGCGCCAAACTCGCCGTCGGGTACCTGCTCGACGAGCTGCCCAACGACATCACGAAGACGACACCGGCATCGTTCGAGCCCGTGCTCGACTATGTCGTGGTGAAGTTCCCGCGCTTCGCGTTCGAGAAATTCCCGACCGCCGATCCGACGCTTGGCGTGCAGATGAAGGCGGTAGGCGAGGTGATGGCGATCGGACGCACGTTCAAGCAGGCGTGGCAGAAGGGATTGCGCGGCCTCGAGAACGATCGCGACGGCTGGGACGCCGGTGCGCAGCCGAAGGATGACGGGCTCGCGGATGACACCATCGAAGTCCTGCGCGCCGGTCTGCGCCGCCCGACCGCAGACCGCGTGTACCAGCTCCGTCGCGCGTTCGCGGCCGGCATGGACATCGACGAGCTGCACGAACTGACGAACATCGATCCGTGGTTTCTCGCACAGCTGGGCGACCTGTACGACGCAGAGCGCTGGTTCACCGGTCTTGACGATGTCAATGCCGGTGCGCTCCGCCGCATGAAGCGCATGGGCTTCGGGGATCGCCAGCTCGCGCGGATGCGCGGCACCTCGGAGTCCGAAATTCGCGCACAGCGCCACGCGGTCGGCGTGCGCCCGACGTATCACATGGTCGATACGTGTGCGGGCGAGTTTCCGGCGGCGACACCGTACCTGTACTCCTCGTACGAGCAGGAATCGGAGGCGCCGCCGACCGATCGCAGAAAGATCATCATCCTGGGCAGCGGCCCGAACCGCATCGGCCAGGGCATCGAGTTCGACTATTGCTGCGTGCAGGCCGCGCTCGCACTGCGCGAGGACGGATTCGAGACGATCATGGTCAACTCGAACCCCGAGACCGTCTCCACCGACTTCGACATCTCCGACAAGCTGTACTTCGAGCCGTTGACGCTCGAGGACGTGCTGGAAATCGTCGAGCGCGAGAAGCCGATCGGTGTCATCGTCCAGCTCGGCGGCCAGACGCCGCTCAAGCTGGCCAAGCCGCTCGAGGCGCTCGGCGTTCCGATCCTGGGCACGCCTGTAGACGAGATCGACCGCGCGGAGGACCGCGACCGTTTCTCGTCCCTGTGCCGGGACATCGGTGCGACCGTGCCGCCCAACGGCATCGCCACGAGTGTCGACCAGGCGGTGCGCGTCGCCAACGACATCGGCTATCCCGTGCTGGTTCGTCCGTCGTACGTGCTCGGCGGTCGGGCGATGGAGATCGTCTACGACGAGCCATCGCTGCTCGATTACTTCGAGCGTGCCGTGCGCGCATCACCCGATCACCCGGTGCTCATCGACAGCTTCCTCGAAGACGCATTCGAGGCGGATGTGGACTGCCTGTCCGACGGCACGGATGTGGTCATTGCCGGCGTCATGCAGCACATCGAGGACGCGGGCGTGCACTCGGGCGATTCCGCGTGCGTCCTGCCGCCTTACATGCTGAAGGACGACGAGGTAGAAGAGATGCGCCGCCTCACGCGCCAGTTTGCACGCGCGCTCGGCGTGGTCGGTCTGATGAACGTTCAGTATGCGATTCGCGATGGCGTCGTGTACGTGCTCGAGGTGAACCCGCGCGCGTCGCGTACCATCCCGTTCGTTTCCAAGGCGACGGGCGTATCCTTCGCCCGCCTCGCCGCCAGCATCATGGGCGGTAAACGGATCGCCGACATGGACCTGCCGGAGGAGCCGCCGGTGGCGGGCATCGCCGTCAAGGAGGCCGTGCTGCCGTTCAACAAGTTCGATGTCGACATCATCCTCGGCCCGGAGATGCGCTCGACCGGCGAGGTGATGGGGTTCGACGAGTCGTTTGGTATGGCGTTCGCCAAGGCCGCGCTTTCCGCCGGCGGGCCGGTGCCATCGAGCGGCACCGTGTGCGTCACGGTAAATGACAGAGACAAGGCATCGGTGACGCCGATCGCCCGGCGCTTCCACGACCTCGGATTCCGCGTCGTGGCGACCGGCGGAACGTACAGCTACCTGCGTGCGCGGGGCATCCCCGCGGAGCATCTGTTCAAGGTGGGTGAGGGCCGGCCGAACATAGTGGACCAGATGATCAGCGGCAGTATCCAGCTGCTCATCAACACGCCGCTCGGCAAGAAGAGCCAGTTCGACGATTATGCGATGCGCCGCATGGCGATCACGCGCAAGATCCCGTATTGCACCACGCTCTCCGCGGCGTCGGCCGCGTGCGATGCCGCCATCGCGCTGCGCTCGCGCAACCGCGAAGTTCGCTCGCTACAGGACCGCTTCGCCAGGACCGTCGTCACGGCCTGACCGAACAGGTCTGACCAACCCCACAGACAGGTGGAGACCGCATGACCATACTGCGCACCGCATCACTCGCACTCCTGCTGACTGCGACGGCTGCCGCCGTGCACGCACAGGGTGTCGCGGAAGCGCCGGACCGCCCCGCCGGCGAGGGCGGCGGCCCCTACAACCGTCTGGTCATCATGGGCGCCAACATCATCGATGGCACCGGCGCCCCGATGCGCGGTCCGGTTGACATCGTGATCGAGGGCAACCGCATCCGCGAGATCAGGGGAGCGGGCGCGCCGGGCGTGAATCGGCAGCGGATTCCGCCCACGGACGCGGATCACGTCATTGATGCGCAGGGCATGTACGTGCTCCCCGGTTTCGTGGACCTGCATGGACACACGGGCGGCGGCCAGCAGGGCACACCGGCAGAGTACGTGTACAAGCTGTGGCTGGCGCACGGCATCACGACGATCCGCGATCCGGGCAGCGGCAACGGCGTTGACTGGACGCTGCGTTCACGCGAGCGCAGCGCGAAGAATGAGATCACGGCGCCGCGCGTGTTCGTGTACGTGCGCCCGGGCAGCGGCTGGAGCAGGGGCGCCATCGACACGCCGGAGCAGGCCCGTGCGTACGTGCGCTGGGCGAAGCAGCGCGGCGTCGATGGCTTCAAGCTCGGCTCTCACGATCCCGAGATCATGGCCGCGCTGCTCGACGAGGCGAAGAAGAACGGTCTGGGCACGCAGGCGCACCTTGCCCAGACGGGCGTCGCCCGCATGAACGTGCTCGATGCCGCGCGGCTCGGCCTCGGCTCGATGGAGCACTGGTATGGTCTGCCGGAGGCTCTGTTCGCGGACCGCACCATTCAGGATTACCCGTCGGATTACAATTACAGCGACGAGTATCACCGCTTTGCTCATGCCGGCCGTCTGTGGAAGCAGGCCGCACAGCAGGGCAGCGAGCGCTGGAACGCGGTGATGGACGAACTGCTGGACCTGCGGTTCGTGCTGGACCCGACATTGACGATCTATGAGGCGAACCGCGACGTGATGCGGGCGCG
Source organism: Gemmatimonadota bacterium (assembly GCA_018224305.1). Lineage (GTDB taxonomy): Bacteria > Gemmatimonadota > Gemmatimonadetes > Longimicrobiales > RSA9 > SH-MAG3. The sequence continues at coordinate 19,591 of JAGTUV010000295.1, read as the reverse complement.
CAATGCGGAGTGGCATGAGCAGTACACACTGCCGTCGCTCTGGGAATTCTTCCAGCCGAGCCGGACCGCCCATGGATCCTACTGGTTCGACTGGACGACACAGGACGAGATCGAGTGGAAGAACAACTTCCGCATCTGGATGCAGTTCCTCAACGAGTACAAGAACCGCGGCGGCCGCGTGTGCACCGGTTCGGATTCCGGTTTCATCTACAAGGTGTATGGCTTCGACTACATCCGCGAGCTGGAGCTGCTGCAGGAGGCCGGCTTCCACCCGCTGGAGGTGGTCCGCGCGGCCACACTGTGCGGCGCCGAAGCGTTGACGGAGCCGTCCGGAGCGGCGCTGGACTTCGGCATCCTGCGACCCGGCGGCCTGGCGGACCTGGTGATCGTGCCGGAGAACCCGCTGCACAACCTGAAAGTGCTGTACGGCACCGGCACGGTGCGTCTCGACGAAGATGGCGAAGTGGTGCGGGTCGGCGGTGTGAAGTACACGATCAAGGACGGCATCGTGTACGATGCGCAGCGGCTGCTCGAAGACGTGTCGCGCATCGTGGAGGACGCGAAGCGGCGCGTGGCCCCCGCGACGGATGGAGGCGAGTGACGGAGCCCCGGAGCCGATGACGGAGCCCCCGAAGCCGACCGCGCTGATCCTCCACGGCGATTGCGGGCTGCACGATACGGGTTGGGGCCATCCGGAACACCAGGGCCGGCTGCCGGCCATCGTGCACGCGATCTACCGTGAAACACCGGCACTGCTCGACCACGTGCTCCAGCACGAGGCGAGCCCCGCGTCCGACGCTCAGCTGCAGCGTGTACACTCCAGCGAGCACATCGAGGTGATCAGGGCGGCGGCGGCAGCGGCCGCACGCACCGGCGAGATCGTCAGGCTGGATGCGGACACGGTGATGTCCGCGGCCTCGTGGGATGCAGCGACCGCAGCCGCGGGCTGTGCAATCGATGCGGTGAGCCTCGTGATGACCGGGCGCGCGAACACCGCGCTCGCACTCTGCCGGCCGCCGGGCCATCATGCCACCCCCGACCGCGCCATGGGCTTCTGCCTCTTCAACAACGCGGCCGTGGCAGCCCGTGCCGCGCAGGCCGAGCACGGCGTCGATCGCGTGCTGATCATCGACTGGGATGTGCATCACGGCAATGGCACCCAGGACGCCTTCTACAATGATCCGCGCGTGTTCTATCTCTCCCTTCATCTCGATGGGCATTACCCCGGCACCGGTGGCGCGCATGAGACAGGTGTCGGCGCAGGCATCGGGACGACGCTGAATGTACCGCTGCCGGCCGGTACATCCGCTGCGACCTACCGCGATGCGTTCAGCGAATCCGTACAGCGTGCGGTCGATCAGGCACGGCCTGACCTGATCATCATCTCGGCCGGATACGACTGCCTGACGGGTGACCCTCTGGGCGGCCTGTTGCTCGAGCCGCAGGACATGTTCGAGATGACGCTGGAGGTCGTGGAGCATGCACGCGGCACGGCCGCGGGGCGGGTCGTGATGCTGCTGGAAGGCGGATACGTGCCTGCCCGCGCGGGCGCGGGTGCAGTCGCCACACTGCGCGCGCTGGCGGGCCTCGACCTCTGACGCCGGCCGCGAGGCCGCTCCGGCGATACAGGCGACAGCCATCTTCTCACGGCACGGCCAGCGTCCTACATTCTCCGGAACCCCGTACGAGGAGCGCCGACAGTGGGCATGTTCAAGGGATCCCGGGAGTTCACGCGCGTTCGCGCCGACATCAGCGCCATGCAGGCGGCGATCCGCGACGCCGGCCTCGACGGCTGGCTGTTGTACGACCTGCACGCGCGCAACGATGTCGCGGCCCAGCTGATCGGGCTGGGCGACCTCTCGCGCCGATTCTTCGTATTGATTCCCGCCGAGGGCGATCCGACCGCAATCATCCACGGCATCGAGCAGGCGCCCTGGGAGAAGTGGCCGTGGCGGCGCCGCATGTATGTCGGCTGGCAGGAGCTCGGCGCTGCGCTGCGTGAGACGCTGGACGGACAGCGCCGTATTGCAATGGAGTATTCCCCCGACGCCGCGGTCCCCGCGATCGACCTGGTGTCGGCCGGCATTGTCGAGCTGGTCCGTTCCACCGGCGTCGAGGTCGTGTCGTCCGGTGATCTCGTGACCCGCTTCTATTCGTGCTGGACGCCGGAACAGCTCAGATCCCACTACACTGCGTCGGCCGCGCTCGCGCAGATCGCGGAGGCGACGTTCGCCCGCCTCGCGCACGCGGTCGCTGCGGGCGAGAATGTCAACGAAGTCCTCATGCGCGAGTGGGTGCTCGCCGACATGGAGGCACACGGCGTGGCCGCGGGGCCGGATGCCATCGCCGCGACCGGCCTCAGCGCTGCCGACCCGCATTACTCACCTCAGGATGGCGGCGCCGTTTTCAAGCACGGCGATATCGTGCTGCTGGACCTGTGGAGCAAGCAGTCGGAAGAAATGGTGTACGCAGACCAGACGTGGATGGCGTACCTGGGCCCGAAGGTGCCCGAGCGGCCGGCGAAGCTGTTCGCCGTCATTCGAGATGCCCGCGATGCCGCGGTCGCGTTCCTGCATGAGGCGTGGAAGTCGGGTCGGCCGATCGAGGGACGCGAGGTGGACGACGTGACTCGCAATGTCGTCACCGGCGCAGGGTACGGTGCGTACTTCATCCATCGTACCGGCCACTCCATCGACCGGTCGACGCACGGTATGGGACCGAACATCGATAATCTCGAGACGAACGACACGCGCAGGCTGATGCCCGGCGTCGGGTTCTCGATTGAGCCGGGCATCTACATACCGGGTGAGATCGGCATGAGGACGGAGATCAACGTCCATATCGGCGATGACGGGCCGGAGGTGACGACTCCGGACCCGCAGCACGACATGCAGGCGCTGCTCGCACGATGAGTGAGGAAGCCGACCGCGAAAATGGCGGGACTGCGTCGCATCCCGGTGCGCACCAGGCCATCTACTTCTACGGCGTCGCACGTGCGAAGACGTGGCGCGGAGGCCGTGGCGGACAGGTGGAGGGCAGTGATGTGCTGCGCATTCGCTATCGTGATCTCGACGCGCTCGTGCGTCCGGTGCCCTACGAGATCCCGTTCATGGACGACGCGCGGCTGCAGGAGCATCAGAAGGTGGTCGAGGCTGCGATGCGGCGCGGCACCGTGCTGCCCGCACCGTATGGCATCGTGTTCCGTGGACGCCGACAGCTGATTCATCTGCTCCAGGATCAGTACCTCGTGCTGGACGAGGGACTCTCGTTCCTCGACGGCCACTGGGAGCTGCGATTGCACATGGCAGCGGCGGCCGGCGATGACATTGACCTCGAGCTGAGTGATCTCTCCATGGAGCTCTATTCCGAGCTGCGCCGGCACGCACACGCTGCGGTGCCGTTTGCGACACAAGGCAGGCGTCTGTTGAGCGCGGCCTTCCTGGTGGAACGTGCGTCCTGGGTCGACTTCGTGGAACGTGCGGAAGACCTCGCGGCGGCGCACGCGGAGCTGACGTTCGACATCACCGGGCCCTGGCCGCCGTACGATTTCGTCCGCATCACCACCTGACGCGCGCATGCTGGTCGAAGTCGCGCTGCCCATCCCTCTGCCGCGCACGTTCACCTATCGAATCGACAGTCCTGTTGCCGATGGTACGCGGGTGCGCGTGCCGTTCTCCGGCCGCAAGCTGGTCGGCTGGGTGGTCGGTGCGGCGGTGCCGGCGCGCGAACTGAAGCGCGTGCGTGATGTCGAGCGCGTCCTCGATGATGTCCCGAGTGCGCCGCCCGATGTGCTCGCGCTGTGTCGATGGATCGCCGACTACTATGTTACGCCGCTCGGCGTTGTGCTTCGCAGCGCACTGCCGGCCGTGCTCTCCGATACCGGCCGCACCGCTCCCCCGGTCAGGACGCGGCGTGTGCTGCGCATCGCGCGCGAACTACCGACGCTCACACTCCGTGATGAGATGTTCGGCCGCGCGCACCGCCAGCGCGAATGCTATGAGGTGCTCGAGACCATGGGCGGCCGCGCGGACGCTGCGCATCTCACGGACGCACTCGGCTTTTCCGCTGCGGTGATCCGTGCGCTCGTGGACAAGGGTGTCGCCCGGATCGTCGATGAGCGGACGGAGCGTGATCCGTTCGCCGACATTGATCCGGGCGAACCTGCCCGTCACGCCCCGACCCCCGCGCAGGCTGCGGCGCTGGAGGCGCTGTTCGGTGCAGCGCGGGCACGTGAGGAGGTGGCAGCGCCGTTCCTGCTCTACGGCGTGACCGGCTCGGGCAAGACACTGGTCTACATCGAACTGCTGCGCGAAGTGGTGGAGCGGCAGGGGCGCGGCGCGATCGTGCTCGTGCCCGAGATCGCCCTCACACCGCAGACCGTTGCACGCTTCCGCGCCGAGTTCGGTGACGTGGTGGCGGTGCTGCATTCGGCCCTGTCCGATGGCGAGCGCTTCGACGCGTGGCTCGCGTTGCGCGAGGGTCGTCGTCGGATCGCGATCGGCGCGCGATCCGCCATCTTTGCACCCGTGCGCGATCTCGGCGCGATCATCGTCGATGAGGAGCACGAGGCCAGCTACAAGCAGTCGGAAGCGCCGCGCTATCACGCGCGCGAGGTAGCAGTCGTGCGCGCTGCTGCTGCCGGTGCCGTCTGCGTGCTCGGCAGTGCCACGCCGGCGCTCGAGAGCTGGCACAACTCACAGCGCGGGAAGTATCAGCTGCTGCGACTCCGCGAACGCGTCGAGGGCCGGCCGCTGCCGCCGGTACGGCTCATCGATCTGCGCGCGGAACGCAGGGCTGAGGAGGATTCCGCCCAGCCGCGGGGACGTCCGCTCATCATCGCGGACTCACTCATCGAAGCACTCAACGAGCGGCTCGTAAAGCACGAGCAGAGCATCCTGCTGCTCAATCGCCGAGGCTATGCGACGTTCGTGCAGTGTCGCGCATGCGGTCATGTCTGGCACTGCGAACAGTGCAACGTATCGCTCACGTTTCACCGCGGCCGCAAGCGGCTGGTGTGTCACTACTGCCTGCACGAAGAGGCGCCGCCCGCGCTGTGCACCGAGTGCCGGTCCGACGACCTGGCCTTTCGCGGCATCGGTACCGAGCAGGTCGAGCGCGAGATCGGCGAGCTGTTCCCGCGCGCTCGCGTAGCGCGCATGGATGTCGACACGACATCCGCGAAGTGGTCACACCACGAGATCCTCGAGCGGGTCCGCACCGGCGAGGTCGACATCCTGCTCGGGACCCAGATGATCGCGAAGGGACTCGACTTCCCGAATGTGACGCTGGTCGGCGTGGTGAACGCTGACGTCGCCATGAATCTGCCGGACTTCCGCGCAAGCGAGCGCACGTTCCAGCTCCTCACGCAGGTCGCCGGCAGGGCGGGGAGGGGGCCGCGCGGCGGGGAAGTGCTCATCCAGACCGCGCTCCCGCACCATTACGCCATCCAGTCCGCCCTCTCGCATGACTTCGACAGCTTCGCCGCGCGCGAACTCGACGAGCGTGCCGGGCCCGGGTATCCCCCGCACACGCGTCTCGTCAACATCGTCATCAGCGGCACCGATGAGCGCCCCGTCCAGGACGCCATCGATCAGCTCGCCGGTGACGTGCTGGCACTGCTCGCACGACACAATGCGGGCGATCGCGTCGCCCTGACCGGGCCGGCTCCCTGTCCGATCGATCGCATCCGCGGCCGCTGGCGCTGGCATTTCCTCCTCCGCAGCCGGTCCGCCGCCACCCTCGGCGCGACGTGCCGTCGCATCCAGCTGGAGCACGACGTGAAGCCGGGTCGCGCGGAGCTGAGAATGATCATCGATCGCGATCCCGTCAGTCTGCTCTGAGGGCTCGCCGGCCCAACCACCCCACCCGTGATGTCGACCACGTTGATATTGTCGATATTGTCAAAATCGATCCCTGTGTTTAACCTTGGATGACGATCCCGGCATCGCGCCGCCGATCGACGCAGCCCAGAGGAGGAAATCTTCACTTCATCAGGTTGCCTGGCGTTGAATGCGTCTTTCGAGCCGCTCACGATCCTTCCCGTGAAGCGCGCGCTGCGGCTCGTGATCGACCGCAAGGCGGAGATACTGGAGATCGACGACTCCAGGATCTTCCGCTCTGCGAGACGGGATATGCCGTGCCCTCTCGTGATCCGCCTCGTCCGCTACGTCCACGTCCCCCGCAAGTTCCGCCGGCAGGTCACCAACACATTCCTGTTCGCCCGTGACGGGTACCGCTGCATGTACTGCCTGAGGCATCGGTCGGAGTTGCGCGGGCGCGCATTCCTGACGCGCGATCACGTGATCCCGATCTCGCGCGGGGGGCTGAATGTCTGGCAGAACGTGGTCGCCGCGTGCTCGCCCTGCAACAACCGCAAGGGCAGCGCGCTACCGGACGAAGTGGGAATGTTCCCGGTGCACGAGCCGCATGAGCCGAACTACGTGGAGCTGGTCTGGGCGGTGAGGCGTATTACGCCCGTGCAGGCCAAGTACATCCGCATGTTCTACGGAGCGGACGTGCTGCGTGCCCTCCAGCATTCGGAACCGATCCGGGCCTGATTCGCTTCGAATCTCTCAGATCGGCATATCCAGCAATCCGCCCGTCCTCACGATCAGCTCGGCAACCGCCACGAATGCGAGCGCGATCATCAGCGGAATGATCACTGCCGCGGCCGCGCGCCCCAGGGTCGTCTGGTGCGCCTCACGCAGCCCGGCGATGGCCACTACCACCATCCACACGAATCCGACGATCGTTCCCGCCCACGGTATGATCCCGAGGATCTGAGGGGAGTAGGCGAACGCGAATACGCGTGTGGTCCGGTCATAGCCGCCGCCCGCCCCGCCGAAGAGCTTGAGCAACAGGTGGACGACGCCCGCCGACAGGAACAGGGAAATCACCAGATAGATGGGCGAAATCAGGAATTCCACGAGCGGCCCCCAGGCGGTCAGCCCATCTGCGGTCGTTGCGGCCTCGTCCGCTCCGCCCCGCACCATCGTCCAGAACAGCTGAGCACCGGCGACCGGGATACCAATCGAAAAGTAGTAGAGCAGGGCAGGGCCGAGCGATCCGGACTCCGGCATCGACGCGAAGAAGCGTCGCGGTGCCAGCGATGCTCCGGCCCACGTACGTCCCCATGCTTCGGCCGCTGAATCCGTGCCGGCCGGCGGCCACGGGAACGGCGATGCTGCGCCACCGGCCATGTAGGTCCGATCATCATGGCCGGCAGCGCGGTACTCGGGGATGTCGCGGTTGTGCTCGTTGCGTGCGCGCTGGCTGTCGCGCTCGCCTGGGGAATCCGGGTCGGGATACTGGGCGTCGGGCACGATGGGTTTTCCGGCTGGAGCGGGGGTCGGGGTGGTCAGGAGGGCGGCGCCTGCAGCCAGTCGTGCACCTTGGCTACCAGTCTCCGGATGTCCACCGGCTTTCGCACATAATCGTTGGCACCTGCCTGAATCGCCAGCTGGTGAGCACCCTCCATCGCCGTGACTGCGATGATCGGGATGGCGTGCGTCGCATCATTGCGCCGCAACTGGCGCGTGGCTTCGAAGCCATCCAGCTCCGGCATCATGATGTCCATGAGGATCAGGTCAGGATCCTGGGCGATCGCAATCTCGACGGCCTGGCGGCCGTTGACCGCCTCGAGTACGTGGTACCCGAACGCTTCGAGCAGCGCCTTCAGCGCGTCGCGACTGTCGAGGTGATCCTCGGCAATCAGGATGGTTGCGAGGCGCTGGCCCCGTTCCAATGTCGACTGCTGTTGTGTGCTGCCGTGATGCATTAACCAACCTTCTCGCGAGTAGGCGCCATCACCCTTTCAGTACTGACTCGCCACCCCATGTGACCGGGGGCCGTCGGGGCGCAAGTTCCGCGCCTTGCTCTGGACGCCCTGTCTGCACGTCTCTACCTTCTCTGCACATGGACACCGCAACGCTCACCCGATCGATCCGTTTTGACGCGACGCACCGCTGCCCAGGAACGAAGCGGGATGACGTGCGGGGCCGCGATGTGTCCGGTCAGTACATCAATACGCACGAACAACGGCATATCGAAGACCGTGCGGTGACCGGGTACGCCGAAAGCAGCCACATCGGCCGGGGTCCGGCCGCATGACCCGCCGCCCGCCGTATGAGCCGACCGCGGCGGTGAAGCCTGCCACGCGCGGGCGCGGTGACACTCCGCCGCCCGTGCCGCCGCATGAACTGCGACATGAGCCCGCGGACGAGCGCGAGTTCGAGGACGAGGGCCGCAACTGGATCGCGCGGCTCGGCGGCAAGGGTGCATGCGGCACAGGGAGCTACGGGCTGGGTCTCGTCGAGGCCGTCCATTTCTTCGATGCGGGCGAACCGGAACGGCCGCTGCGCGAGGCACTGCTGGCGCGCGGCCGGTTCGACGGGATGTACGACGCCGAGCTGAGCAGGCTGCTGCGGACGGCGCGGCCCATACAGAACGCATCATGACAGCCTGTGCCGGCTAGCGGGCGTTCCGGTCCGCGTAGTCCGCCGAGCCCACCTTGATCTCGTTGCCTTCGATCCGCACGGCGTGGGCCCGCAACCCGTCTCCGCCATCCAGCCGCTCACCCGTCCGTACGCTGAAGCGCGCGCCGTCGTGCGGGCAGATGAGCACATCATCCTCGAGCCGCCCCTCGCGGGCCAGGTTGGCGCCATCGACCGGACACGACGCATCGACGGCGTAGTACGTCTGGCCCACGTTCGCGACGACGATCTCCCGACCGTGCGCCTCCACGGCCATCATTGCGCCCGGTCCCAGCTCGGGCGTGCGCAGCACAGTTTCGAATTCGGCCATGCGCCACCTCCTCGTGTGTGGCAGGGGCGCAACAAGCGGGCCGCCCGCCGGCCGACTGGACGCCGGCGCGCGAGCAGGTATCTTCCCGCGAACCATGAACCGGAGGAGCACGTTGGGCAGCAGTGAGACGCGACGCCGCATACTGACAGGAGACCGGCCGACGGGACGGCTGCATCTCGGGCACTGGGTCGGCAGCATCAGCAACCGGGTCCGGCTGCAGGACGAGTACGAGTGCTTCTTCATCATCGCCGACTGGCACACACTCACGACGCGTCCCGAGAAGGACGCGATCGCCGAGGTCGCCGGCAACATCCACGAGATGGTGCTCGACTATCTCGCCTGCGGCATCGATCCGGAGCGCAGTACCATCTTCGTGCAGTCCGCCATACCGGAGACGGCCGAGCTCAACCTCATTTTCGAGATGCTCGTCTCGCTGCCGCGACTGGAACGGTTGCCGAGCATCAAGGACATGGCCGAGGCCGCCCACCTGGATGTGCTGCCGTTCGGCCTCGTCGGCTACCCCGTGCTCCAGGCGGCCGACATCCTGCTGCCGCGCGCCCACGCCGTGCCGGTCGGCAAGGACAACGTGCCCCATGTCGAGATCACCCGCGAGATCGCACGCCGGTTCAACCACCTCTACGGCGACGTGTTCGCCGAGCCGGAGCCGCTGATCAGCGACACGCCATCGCTGCCGGGCATCAACGGGATGCAGAAGATGTCGAAGTCCCTCGGCAACGCCATCCTGCTCAGCGATGACAGTGATGTCGTGCGCAAACGCGTCATGTCGATGTACACCGACCCGAACCGCCTTCGAGCGACCGATCCCGGCACCGTCGAGGGCAATCCCGTCTTCATCTATCATGACGCGTTCAACCCGGACCGCGACGAGATCCAGGACCTGAAGACGCGCTATCGCGAAGGACGCGTCGGCGATGTCGAAGTGAAGAAGAAGCTGTTCGCGGCACTCGATGCGTTCATCGCCCCGATCCGTGAACGGCGCGCCGCCTTCGCCGCGCAACCCGGCATCGTCGAGGATATCCTGCATGCCGGCAATGCCACCATGCACAACGTCGCCCGCGAAACCATCGAACGCGTTCGGGAGGCCATGGGCATGACGTACTTCCGGCGCTGAGCCGTTGCGCGCCGACCGGCGACCTCCATATTCACCGCTTCACAATGACCCCCTGGAGGTGACATGAACGCTGTCCGTAACGCGCCCGCTGCCGCTCTCATCGTCCTCGCGCTCGCATGCGCCCGCACCGATTCTCCCGATCCGGCTCCCGCCGGCAACGGCGGCCAGGTGGTGACCCAGCCCGTCGTCGATCTCGCCTGCCAGCCGTCCGCCAACATGCCCGTCGAAGGGCGGCAGAGCCCCTACGACTCCGTCACGGTCAGCGCGGCCGACCAGGCGTTCCGCGTGTGCTACGGACGCCCCGCCGCACAGGGCCGACAGATATTCGGCGGCCTGGTCCCCTACGGCAGCCTCTGGCGCACCGGCGCCAATGAGGCCACCATCCTGCACCTCCCCTTCGAAGCCGATATCGCCGGCCTCCGCGTGCCCCCGGGCTCCTACTCCCTCTACACTGTGCCGCAGGAATCCGGTGAGTGGGAACTCATCATCAACCGCTCCATATCACAGTGGGGTCATCCCAGTTCCTACACCGACGAAGTGCGCAGCCAGGAACTGGGACGCGCCACCATCCGTACGGAGCGCATGGATCAGTCTGTGGAGTTGTTCACGATCCGGGGCGAGTCCGTGCAGGGAGGTGCAGACCTGCTTCTGGAGTGGGATCGTACACGTGCTCGTGTACCGGTGCGCGTCGTGGCCGGTTAGGTCCCGACGGCAATGGGATGCGCGGCGGGTCGGCTCCGAAAGCCGGCCCGCCTTGCTGTACGCCCGAACCGCGGTCCGTGCCGTCGCGGGAGCCGGACGGAAGAATCATGATACCGACCTGTTACAATGCGGAGGGTCCGGGCTGTCACAACGCGAAGGGTCCGCGCGTTGTTGAGTCGAGGCCTCCGAAACGGGAGCTCAGTGGAATTCGACGCCGTTTTCGAGACGCTTTATCCGTCACTTTTTCGGTATCTCCAGCGTTTGACTGGGGACGAGGATGTCGCGGAGGACATCGCGCAGGAATCGTTCGTACGGCTGCTGAAGCAGACGCTGCCGGAGGACGAGATCCGGCCGTGGCTGTTCACGGTGGCGATGAATCTGGTGCGGGACCGGGCGCGGAAGAATGAGCGTCGGCATCGACTTCTGATATCGGCGCCGGAGCTGGTGACGCGGATTCCGCTGCCGGATGAGGACATGGAACGAACGGAGCGGATCGCATCGGTTCGCGCGGTACTGGGGCGGCTGCCGGAGAGGGATCGGCAGATACTCCTGATGCGCGAAGAAGGGTTCAAGTACGACGAGATCGCGGGGGTGATCGGAGTCGCGCCGGCATCGGTCGGCACGTTGATTGCCCGGGCATTAAAGAAGTTCGTGACGGAGTATGAAGCACGAGAGGTCAGTGATGGTTCACGCGGCTGAAGGCACACTCCAGGCGTATCTCGACGGCGAGATCGACAGCGCGGCAGAACGCGCGCTGCGCGATCACGTCGACGCGTGCGCTTCGTGCGCCGCGGAACTGGAGACGCTGCAGCGCGTGAATGGCGTTGTGCGGGAGTCGCTGGCGCTGATCGAGACGCCGGTGCCGATGCTGCGTGCCCGTGCGGCGATCGCGCGGGAGCAGAACGCTCGTCACCGCCGCGTGGCGCGGATCGGCGCGTGGGGCCTGGCGAAGGCCGCTATGCTGACGCTGCTGCTGGCGGGTGTTGCCGCAGCGGCGATCCCGGACGTGCGACGTGCGCTGGAGACGACATTCTCGCGCGTCGTTGCGATGTTCTCCGGTGCACAGGAGCGGACCGCGGACGCACCCGTGCAGCCACAGATCGTCGATCCCGGCGCGGACGTCGTGCGCGGGGAGTCGTTCGTGGCGCCTGTGGATGGTCGCGTACGGATCGTGCTCAATGTGCCTGCGGAAGGCAGCGTAGAGGTGATCGTGCGGATCATTGACGGCGCGCAGGCGCACGTCGAGACCGCCACGACCGGGACGGAATCGCGTCGGGTCGGTCCGGGTCGACTGGAACTGTCCGGCCTCGGCGCGGGCAGCGTGACGATCGGGGTGCCGCGCGGTGTGGCGAACGCAGCGATCGAAGTGGACGGCGCGGTGCGCGTTTTCAAGCGGGACGGGTCCCTGCACGGATCTGATGGTGCGGCACGGGGTAGCGAAGTGAGGTTCATGATCGGTTCCTGAGCCGCGCCTCGACATTCCGAACGCCCCCAGACTGCGGCGTCCGCGATTGCACGCGCGGACGCCGTTGTGTTATCTCTAGGATCTATGCGTAAGTTAGTGGCCACCCTCGTCCTGGCGTGCGCTGCCGCACCTGCCTCCGCGCTGCAGGTCGATGTCGGCGTGCGAGGGGGTGCCAAAGCGACTACGCGTTCGGTGGACAGCCGGGCGCAGGCGATGGTCTGGGGCCAGGTTCGCAGCGAAGACAGCGGCCTGCCCCTGCGCTTTGCGGTGGTCGAAGTGGTCACGCAAGGCTTCAACAACGTCGCGGCAAGCACGGACAGCAACGGTGTGTACGTGCTGCGCAACGTCCCGCCCGGTCGACGCCTGCTGCGCGTCAGTCATATCGACCACGCTCCCAACGAGATCGAGATTCTGGTCGTCGCCCAGAAGCAGCACAACGTGGACTTCGATCTGGAGTTCCGGCCGGTGCGGCTGAGCGCCGTCATGGCCGAGGGGGCCCGCGGGCTGCCCAGCGCCATCGACACGGTCTCCATCCAGGCGCCGGATCTCGGCGCCGCGGCGGTGCGCGCGCTCGAGGGCGGGGCAGGCGTGGCAGAACTCGCGATGCAGGATGCCGCGCGGGAGGTCCCGGGCCGTGAGCCGGTGGATCCCGAGGACGTGCTGTACGTGCGAGGCGGGGCGGCGGACCTGAAGCTCGTGCTGCTGAATGGCGCGCCCGTATACGCCCCGTTCCACATCGGCGGTCTGATCAACGCCCTCGATGCCGACGTACTGCGTTCGGCGAACCTGTACGTGGGCGGCGCACCGGCGCGCTACGACGGCGGCCTGTCGTATGTACTGGACATGGAGACGAGGTCCGGGCGGAACGTGGTTCCCCATGCAGAACTGGGTCTGGACATGCTGTCCGGGCGGGCCTTGCTGGAGGGTCCCGTTGGTCAGGACCTGTCGGTCCTGGTCTCCTCACGCGTCGTTCACGGCGCGGGTCCGAAGGACCTGCTCGGGACGGACTTCCCGTACGGGTACGGGGATGCCCTTGCGCGCGCCGATTTCGCTCTCGGGTCCCACCACGTCCTCACGCTGACGGGGTTCTGGAACCACGAGCGAGTGGACCTCGACAGCATCGGCATACGGCCGCAGTCCGCCAGCTGGGGCAATCACGCCGGGTCCCTGCGTTATCGCGGCCGGCTCGCGGGCACGGAGGTCCTCGCCACGGGGGCGGTCGGCCACTTCCGTACATTGCTGCCGCTCGGTGGCATCCGGCCGCTGATGTCGGAGGGTACCGCCCTGCGCCACCGCTTCGGCCTGGACTTCGAGCGGCCGTTTGCGGGCGGTCGTTTCTTCTGGGGCGGCTCGTACGAGGACATCGGCTTCAGCTATCGTGCATTCGAGCAGGGTCAGAGCCGCCACCGTCCGATCGTCAGTTCACGGGCCAGCGGCAACGTGGGCGGCATGTACGGCGAGGCGGCGTACACGGTGCTGCCCCGGCTGCGTGTGCGCGGCGGGCTGCGTGCCGATCTGTTCAACGGCCTGTCATCCGTACAGCTGGCGCCCCGTTTCGCGGCGACCGTGCTGGTGACCGACCAGGCCACGCTGACGCTGTCCGGAGGGCAGTACCGGCAATACGTGCGAGCGCCACTGACGTCGTCATCCATCGGTGTGGTGCCGGATTCCGCCTCCACTTCGCAGCTGACCGTGGCCGAGGCCAGCCATGTGGTGCTCGGCCTCGCCCAGGACCTCGGTGAGGGGATCCGTCTCGGGCTCGACGGTTACTTCAAGGAGTTCCGCGGGCTGGAAGCCAATGAGAACACGAGAACGAATTCCTCGGGCGTCGATCTCTGGCTCCGCCGCAACACGGGCAGCCTGACCGGCTGGCTCGGATACTCGCTGTCATGGGTGTGGACGGTCCGTGACGATGATCGCGACTCCAACTCGTTCCGGGGCCGGCATCTCGTGAATGCAGGGGCCTCCGGTCCGATCGTCGGGCGGGGCCTGTTCGACGTGCGTGTCAGCTACGGCGCCGGCCTGCCGTACACGGCCATCCCCGAGCCGGAAGTGGCGGCGCCTTCGTTCCTCACACTCGGTGGCGAGGCGCGGCCGGCCTCGAACTCCTTCGGCGGGCCGGACGGTGGCGGTGCGTCCCTGCCGTCGGAGCCGAACGCACCCTACATGCGCGTCGATGCGCAGGTCTCCAGGCCGTTCAGCGGGAGTGTCCGCAGCTTCGACTTCCAACTGGTTCCGTACGTACGGGTCATCAATGCGCTCAATCGCCGGGACGCGATCTTCTACCACTACTCGAGCGACGCCGGGCGCGCGGAGCCGCTGGCGGATCTGCCGGTCCTGCCGGTCTTCGGGCTGGAGTGGAAGTTCTAGCGCTTCGGGCGCAGAATCAGATCCTGCCGGTACTTGTCGTACGTTTCTTTGCTGATCTCGCCGTCGCGCAGCTTCTCATCGAGAACTTCCTGGGCCTGACCCTCGAACGTTTCTTTCTTGCGATCGTGGCGTCGCGCCATCAACCAGAGGACGAACAGCACGAGCAGATATTCCGACAGCGGGCTGTACGGCGCTGGCGAATCGAGGAACGTCAGGACGGAATCCAGCCAGTCCCCCCGGGCGGGCGGCGCTGCCGTCTGCAGCATCATCATCACGACATTCATGGCTATCGTCTCCCATCGACCAGCGCAGCGCGTACGGCTTCCGGCCGGAAGCAGACATCGCGGCCGCGTTCATCCTCGAACCAGAGCAGCTTGCCGTTTCGCATGCGAAACAGGATCAGGCGTTGCAGCTCCAGGGGAGAGCGCTTCCACCGGGCGCGAAACGATACATCACCGTCCTCGGTCGCGAGCGACACGGCAACGGTGGGTATCAGTTTTCGGATGGGGACGCGAGCGAAGTAAACCATGCTTGTAGAACGCTAACGGCGATTCCCGCCCCGTGCAACGGTTTCGTTCGCCCCGTACTTCAGATTCCCTTCTCCCGCCACAACGCGTCATAGCGAGCGTGCCGCTCAGCCACCCGCCCGCGCCATTCGGGCAGAGCGTAGATTCCCGTTTCTGGCGGAGCCGGCCGCGGATCGGACGCCTCCCGATTCAGGACATCCCATGCCGCGCGGATCACTGCAGCCCGCGTCTCCACCATACGCTGATGGAACTGTGTCGTCCGACCGGCGAATGGGCTCATGTTTTGCGCGCTCGGATGGAGTACGGGCAGCAGCTGCGGAGCCGGGTCACCGCCCCACGCGGACCGCCACGAGCGCAGGAATCCGCCCGCCAGAGGGAACGCCTCCGGCCACCGCGTCACGCGTCCGCGCTCCACGCCGGCCGCTGCGATCCGTGCGGTGCCCGGAAGACGGAGCGGCCCCGCCTCGTCGGGCGGCGCACCCGTATCGGCATCATAGCGGCGTGTGAGCGCCGCGATCAGCGTGCGCAATGCCACATTTCCCAGTGCAACGATGAGAGTCGGGCCGGTCGCGACGACGGTATCGCGCAGCAGCGCACCGCTGTCCGGGTAACGGCCTACGGCCGCATTCAACTCACGACCGGTTGGCTCGCCGCCGCCGCGCGCGGGCAGCTGATTGAATGCAGCGACGAGGAATGTGCTGTTGCGGTCCAGGCCGATGGAGGAGAGCAGAACGTCGAGATTGCCGCCGGCGATGTCGCCGCCGAAGGGGATGCGGGTACCGTGGGCTCCCAGGTCGCCGCTGCCGAGGCCCCCGGCATTGCCGGGGGCAGCGCCCACCCAGAGGACCGGAACGCGGCGCCAGGGCCCGTTACGGCGACTCCAGACGATCGGCCGGTCGGTCGGCACGCCGTCGCGGTCGAGGCATGGCGCATTCAGCCACTCATCCGGCGTGCATGCGGGATGGGCGGCGTGCGCAGCCTGGAAGATTCCGCGGAAGCGCGACTCCTGCGCATTGTGCTGCTCCATGTATCAACTGCCGGGGCGGATGCGTGAGGCGGCTAGAGGCTGTCGAGCAGGTCGTCGATCGCGCGCATGACCGCGTCATGGCTGCGACCGGAGAGCAGATTGTGCAGCATCTCCTTCGCATCACCGGCCACGTCCGGGTGGTTGCGATGACTGGCGCCGCGCACGGCGTTGCCGATCGGGAGCAGAGCGAGCTTCGGCGGGTCCTGGTAGTCGCTCTCCAGCTCGGTCGGGGGAGCCGGCAGGCTGGCCCGCCACGGTTCCGGCGGCTCCTCTTCGCTGCCCGCTGGCATGTCCTCCGGCTCGACGGGCAGTACGAGACAGACACGGGCCTCGATGTTGCCGCCCTCATCCTCCGTGGCCGCGATTGCAACGCTGACGGGAGTGCGCAGCAGCCCCTGAATGGCGTCCAGCGCGTCATTGGCCACCACACCGCGTGCGAGGACGTGGCCGTCGTAGTAGTAACCGAGGGCCACGCTGCCGTCCGGAGTGCTCACATCATAGATGGTGCGAGCCTCCAGGACGACCGGGTCGGGGTGTGTTATGACAACGAGTTGTTCCACTGCGCCTCCTGCTGACTGCCGCTCCGTGGCATAGCCCCGAACCCTCCAAACTGTTCCCTCCGGTGCTGCGGTGCAAGCGCCTTCGCGCAGGCACCTGCGCCGTTGCCGAAGCGCGCCAGCGCTTCAGCAGCGGCCTCGGCCCTGGGCCGTGGGCTTACTACCACACGCGTGGTCTCAGAAGCCGCCACCGCCACCGCCGCCGAAGCCGCCGCCGCTCGATCCGCCGCTGAATCCCGAGCTGCTGCTGCTGGATCGGGGTGCGGAGGTCATCGCGCTGCCTGCAGCAGTGCTCATGCGGCCGAGGTCGGCGACGAACAGGTTCGGCCTGAACGCGCGGCCATCAGCCGAGTGATACCATGTCGGCGGCTGGGTGGCGAGGCCATCGAACGCGCGTGCCCAGTTCTTCTCTACGCCGAACGCCATGGCGTACGGCAGAAACTTCTCGAACACAGCTGGCGAATCGATCAAGCGCTCCAGGCGATCCTTCTCGACACGGGAGAGGAACTCCTCGAAGCCGCGCAACCAGTTGTGCGTCCGCGCCCCGTCCATCGTCCGGCGCGGCATCAGCCAGCCGACGACCGCAACGATGATGGCGGTCGCGGCGGCCGCCATGAACGCCGCAACGGGAGATACGGTGTAATAGCTGCCCAGCAGACCGGCGAATGCGAGCACGGCCGTGGCGCTGACGACCGCGACAACGATCCATACGGTGCGGACAACCGCCGGATTTCTGACGTAAAAGCCACCATCCACGAGCGAACGCGTCAGATGCTTCCGGATCTCCGGCAGATGCTTGTAGAACTCGTTCTGCAGATCGGACAGCAGCACGCGATCGTCGTGCGAGTGCACGGACAGCGCTTGCAGCAGTGCACGCTCGTGCGGCTTGAGCTGCGGCCACTGTTCCGGATGCAGCAGCGTGATCTCGTAATCGCGCGAGCTGATGAGACCGAACAGCTGATCCTTCGACTTCTCATCTATCTGTGCGAATCCGCGCACGGCGAGATCGACCAGGGTGGCCGTGATGTCGCGCAGGTCCGCTCGATCATCGATCAGCGTGCCCGCTTCCGCCGGTGTCATGTCGGGCGGCGGTTCGTAACGCACGTACACGGAGCCCGGGTCCGGGTCACGGCCAAAGCGACGCCACAGCGCGAACATTGCAAACATCGCGAGGAACGGCGCGAACAGTACCGAGTTGCTCGCCAGCACGGATGCGGCCTTGTCCGCGGCCGTCGGACGGTCGATCACCCCGGGATTCCACGCAACGGCCAGGGTCAGTTCATCGCGGAACCCCAACGGTCCCGTGCCGCGGACCGTCACCACGCTGCCCGAGTGCTCGACCGGTGCGCCGGCAGTAGAGCCGCGCGCCCCCTCGAATGCCGTGGCCCGCACACCGGTCACAGCCTCCGGCAGGATCACCTCGGCCGTCACGCTCCGGATCGGGAAGTCCCACTGCGCGCCGGTGACGTTCCAGTACAACTCGTCATGCTCATCGAAGAAGCGCAGTGCGTTGTCCGCACGATACGTGAGCACGACGGTTCGCACGGCGTCATGCGCGCCCGGCACCCACATCCTGATGCGTCGGCTGTCGCCCTGGCGCTCGACATCGTGGCGCAGTTGCGTACCGGCATCGTCGGTGACGCTCTCGACGTGCAGCCGAAGCGTGTAGTTCAGTCCGCCGGGCCCGTCATACTCGACCGGGATCGTACGGTAGATGCCGTTCCACGAGCCGCGGAAATCAACGACGAACCGTTCCGTCACACTCACGGTACCACCGCGCGTCACGACGATGCGCGCGTTCATCTCGCGTATGTCGAGCGACCGTTCCTGCCCGGTGACGGGCATGGCCAGAGCCGCGAGTGCCGTCAGCGCGAGTGCCGTCAGCATGATGAGCGCACGCGTGAAGGCGGCGCACGGAATGCCAGTCAGCGCATCCCGGGCGAGCGCCCACGGCCGCCGCGGCGCGGGCAGCGCGTATTGCCTGGGCAGCGCGTATTGCCTGGGCACCGCGATCAGAAACTGACGCGCGGCACCGCGCTCTCGCCCTCGCCGATCTCGAAGAACTCACGCTCCCTGAAGCCGAAGGCGCGCGCGATGACATTGGAAGGGAACTGCTGAATTTTCGTGTTCAGGTCACGTACTACCGCGTTGTAATAGCGGCGCGCGTTCTGAATGGCGTCCTCGATGCCCGAGAGCTGCTGCTGAAGCTGACCGAAGTTCTCCGCAGCGCGCAGCTGAGGATAGGCTTCCGCCAGCGCGAACAGCGACTTCAGCGCACCCGTCAGCATGTTCTCGGCTTCCGCGCGCGACGCGGGCCCCTGTGCGCTCATCGCACGGGACCGCGCATCCACCACTGCCTCGAACGTACCCTTCTCATGGGTCGCGTAGCCCTTCACGGTCTCGACGAGGTTCGGCACCAGATCGTGGCGCCGCTTGAGCTGCACGTCGATATCGGACCACGCCGATTCAGCCCGCACCTTCAGCTGTACGAGTCCGTTGTAGATCACGAGCGTGATCACCGCGAGCGCGATCAGGATCAGGATTGGCCACATTGCCAGGTCCTTTCAGTGTGAGGGGCAGCCGCTCCGCAGCGCGGAACGCTAATGAAATATGCGCCGCGGGGCCCGCATGTAAAGCGCGAAGCCCGCGGCGCAAGACAGGACGGCCCGTTTCAGGTGTCCGGCCGGTCCCGCTGGCGGGTCTTCGAGACGCCCGACAGTACCGCGATCCCGATCATCACGACAATGCCGATCCCGATCCAGACAGTGGGTACCCCCAGCATGTTGGCCGCGAGCGCGAGGCCCACGATGAGGATAACGAAGCCGATCACATAGATGCCGAACGAGGACATGCGTCTCTCCTGATTGAGTGATGGAGGACAGCGTGGCAAGGGGCGTACCGTATTGCATAGGGAGAGGGAGTGGGAGTGGGAGAGTTACTGGGCGCGGGTGAGGCTGTGGGCAAGGTCCCGCTGACACCGCGCCCCCTCTCCCTCTCCCTCTCCCTCTA
>JAGTUV010000294.1 GCA_018224305.1 Gemmatimonadota bacterium | reverse complement strand
TCTGCGTTCACGCCGAGGGCGATGTTCTGCTCGAGGAGTGGGCGATCGAGAAGAAGGCACGCCTGTTCACGAGGATGCTCGGCCTGGACCTCACGCTCGAGATCAGCGAGGCGTCGTAGGTCGCGCCGTCGCAGGTCGCAATGCGGTAACGGCGTCGTAACGAATCGGTGCTGCCGCATGGTCAGCCATTGTCACGGCTCGTCGCATGTCGAAATTGCCTTCAGCTGCACACAAAGAAGGGGAGGACATGGGCGGCTCCGTAGATCGGTACAACAGTATCGCCACTCGAGCGGCACCCGATATGCCGGATGCGCACAAACGCAGAGCGCCCACGTTCGATGGGGCGGTAGTCGCTGCCGGGCCGAACGCCCGGGCGTTCCGTCAGCCACGTGCGGTCTCACCACGAGAGGTGGAGGCCGATGCGCCGCTGGACCACCCACACCTGTACTTCAATCGCGAACTGAGCTGGCTCGATTTCAACTGGCGCGTTCTGCACCAGGCGGCGGACACCCGCATCCCGGTGCTGGAGCGCGTACGCTACCTCGCGATCACGCAATCGAATCTGGACGAGTTCTTCGCCAAGCGGGTTGGCGGATTGAAACGGCAGAAGCAGGCAGGAGTGACACAGCTCTCACCGGACGGGCGCACTCCGGATGAGCAGTTGACCCTGATCCGCGCCGCTGCGCTCCAGATGCAGGATGCGATGGGCGAGACCTGGGCGCAGAGCGTGCAACCGGAGCTCGAACGTCATGCGGGCATTCGCATTGTGCCCTACCGGGACCTGGGCGAAGCGCAGCGCGACCTGGTGCACGAAGTCTTCCGCGAGACGATATATCCGATACTCACGCCGCTCGCCGTGGACCCAAGTCACCCGTTCCCATTCATCTCCAATCTGAGCCATTCCCTTGCTGTTGTTCTCCGCCACCCTCTTCACGCGTCGCTCCATTTCGCACGAGTGAAGATTCCGCCGCGCCGCGCGCGCTGGATTCCTCTGAAAGAGCCGCTGCATTTCATCGCGCTCGAGGATGTGGTGCGGGCGCACATCGATGAGCTGTTTCCCGGAATGACGGTGGCGGGCACATACCTGTTCCGTGTGACGCGCAACGCTGACGTCGCCCGCTACGAGGAAGAAGCGAGCGACCTGGTGGAGATGATCTCCGAAGAACTCCGCCAGCGCCGTTTCGCGCCCGTGGTCCGTCTCGAGGCGGAATCCAGCACGCCGGAGTCGGTGTCATCGCTGCTGCGTCGCGAACTGGAACTGCAGCAGGAAGACGAGTATTGCATCAACGGCCTCCAGGATCTTTCCGGTCTGGCCGGTCTGGCCAATCTGGACCTGCCTCAGCATCGCTTCGAGGGGTGGGACCCTGTCGTACCGGGGCCGCTGGCCGCCGAAGGGCGCGAGACCGGCGACGTCTTCGCGCTGCTACGTAAGGGCGATATCCTGGTCCACCATCCCTATGACTCGTTCACGGGGACGGTCGAGCGGTTCCTCGAATCAGCCGCTGAGGACGCGCGCGTCCTGGCGATCAAGCAGACCGTGTACCGCACTTCCGAAGACTCGCCCGTCGTGCGAACGCTGATGAAGGCGGCGGAAAAGGGCAAGCAGGTGGCTGTGCTGGTGGAGGTCACGGCGCGCTTCGATGAAGAACGCAACATCAGCTGGGCCGAGCAGCTGGAGGACTCGGGCGCACACGTGATCTACGGAGTACCGGGCCTGAAGACACACGCCAAGGTCACGCTCGTCGTGCGTGAGGAAGAGGACGGGCTGCGCACATACTGTCACATCGGTACCGGCAACTACCACCCGACGACGGCGCGCCTGTATACGGACATGGGGCTGCTGACCGCAGAGCCGGCAATCGGTCGCGATATCGTGGAGCTCTTTCACTCGGTCACAGGATACGCACCGACGCCCTCGTATCGCACGCTAATCGTTGCGCCGCTCGCAATGCGTCAGTCGTTCGAGGCGTTGATCGAGCGTGAGATCGAGATACAGGAGGCGGGCGGCAGCGGACGCATCATCGCCAAGATGAACGCCATCGATGATACCGACATGATCCGTGCGCTCTATGAGGCATCGCGCGCGGGTGTCAGTATCGATCTCATCGTACGGGGCCATTCGCGTCTGCGGCCGGGGCTGACCGGAGTGAGCGAGAACATCCGGGTGACCAGCGTGGTCGGCCGGTTCCTGGAGCATGACCGGATCTACTCCTTCGGCAATGGCGGAGCCCCGCGGATCTTCATGGGCAGCGCCGACTGGAGGCGGCGCAACCTGGAAGAGCGCGTAGAGGCAGTGGTCGAGGTCACGGGTCACGAAGAGCGCGAGCGCGTATCGCGTATTCTCGACACGATCATGAGAGACAACACGACCGCATGGGACCTGGACGCGAACGGCGTCTATCAACTGCGTCAGCCGAAGGATGGTGAGCCGGTGATCAGCTGCCAGCACGAGTTCATGGCGGACGCCGTCCGCCGTCGCCACGCATTCGATGAAGCAGCCGCGCTGACGCAGCACGGCTGACGTTGTACGCCCGACGACTTCGCCGTTGCCGGGTCATTGTCCGGGTCCGCACGTCAGTCTGACCGAAGCGCGACGTTCGGGTCCACGCGGCTTGCGCGCCAGGCAGGCAGACTGCTGGCGGCTACGGCGACCAAGTGCAGGATCAGAATAACGGCTGCGAACGTCAGCGGATCCCGTGGCGCGGTCTCGAAGAGAAGCGGCTCGACGCGACCTGCCAGCAGCAGTGCGATGACCGCGCCGGCTGCCACGCCCATCGCTGTGATCCGCAGGGACTGCGCGACGACCAGCCCGAGCAGCGAACGCGTCGATGCTCCCAGAGCGGAGCGTACGCCGATCTCGCGCGTGCGCTGCGCGACATCGAAAGCCAGCACGCTGTACAGACCGATGCTCGCTACGACCAGCGCGAGCAGCCCGAAGACGCTGAATACGGCCGCGCCCAACCGCCACGAACGGATTCCGGGATCGATGCGGCTCATCATCGGCTCGGCTTCTACGTATCGGATGCGCGGGTCGGTCTCGAGGATCGTTCGGCGAATCCCTTGCAACGTGGCGGGCGACTCGTCGGACGTGCGGATGACGAACACGCGCGGGTGTCCGTTCGCCTGCTGCTGCGCGAGTGGCACGTAGTACTGGAGTGTCGTGACAGCGGCCATCTCCTGGCGGCGCGAATCCTCGACTACACCCACAATCTCGGAACACCGCGTCTGCGGTGAGCGGTCCGGGCCCATGCCGATATACAAACACCGCCCGAGCGGTGACGCTTCGGGCCACAGCGCATCGGCCATGCTCTGATTGATGAGCACGATCGGCTGGCTCGCCCCTGCGTCACGGTCCGTAATGGTGCGACCGGCGACAACGTCCAGATTCATCGCCTCGAGGAAGCCGGGCGACACCTCATACATGTACGGGCCGCCCGACGTTGGAATCGGGATCGAGTCCACACCTTCAGCGCGCAGCCTCGTCGTGCGGAACGAATGGAAGGGCATACTGTGGGTGACACCCGCGTGCTGAACGCCCGGGATGCGACGCAGCAGCTCCAGGCCGCGTGCCGCCGCGGTGTGAATGTCATCCTGCGAGATGCTCTCCGCACCGGTCTGCGGCACGGCATACACGAGGTTTCGCGCATCGAATCCCATGTCGACGTTGCGTACGCGGTCGAGGCTGCGGACGAACAGTCCGGCACCAACCAGCAGCAGCACGGACAACGCCGTCTGCACGAGGGCGACGCTCGCGCGAAACCGCGCCGCGCCACGCGTGACGCCGCCGGCACCGGCCTGACGCAGCGTATCGCTCAGCGTACCGCGCGAAGCCTGCACTGCCGGAATCAGCGCTGCCGCCAACCCCACGACCACCGACAGTGCGAGCGCGAGTACCACGATCCGGACATTCATGCCGCCGCTCCACTGCACTTCCGGCAGCAGGATGCCACCCATCACTTCCGTCGCCCACATTGACACCAGCAGGGCGGCAGCACCGCCCGCCACGGCGAGGAGCATACCCTCGAGCAGAATCTGACCCATGAGCCTGCGTCGCGAGATGCCGAGTGCCAGACGAACCGCAATCTCGCGCCGCTGCGTCAGCGAACGGGCGAGCAGCAGGTTGGCCACATTCAATGCCGCGATGAGCAGAACGATCGCAGCAACCACGAGCAGCAGGCGAGCTACGGCGCTCTCCGGCGGTGCATCCGGACCGCGCGCACTCAGCACCGACGTGAGCAGCACCGCTGGATCTGCCTCCGGGCTCGCGAAGTCGGTGCCTTCCCGTCCCGCTATCCACGCAGTCGTCGCCTCCGCCACGGCCGCGGCTTCAGTCACATCCGGACGCAGCCGCGCGATGGTCATGAAGAACTGCGTGCCGTGACTCTCCATCCAGTCGGACCCGCGCATCTGTCCACCCACTACATGAAACGGCAGCCACACATCTACCGGCGCGAGATCCACTCCGGTAAATCCCTCCGGAGCGACACCGATGATCTCATATGGACCGAATCCGAAATCGATGGTCCGGCCGATGACATCCGCTCCACCGCCAAAGTCCCGCTGCCACGCGGTCCAGCTCAGCACTGCCCGCGCCGGCCCGCCGACGCGATCCTCCGCTTCACCGAAGAATCTGCCATGGGCAGGCTGAACGCCCAGCATGCCGAAGAAGTTGCCCGAGACGTAGACAGCACGCTGCTCAACAGCGCTCAGGCCGCTGCCGACCGTCACCTCGCGCGGCGCCCATGCCGCCACATCCTCGAACGCCGTTACCGTGCGCAACTGACGGTAATCCGGGTACGACAGCGTCGCCCCCGTGAAGCGATCACCCAGAAACGGGACGTACTCGCTCAAGTAGATGCGCTTCACCGCATCCGCATCCACGATGTGCTCCGGCGGGCGCAGCAGCAGCCGCTCGACCACACCGTACATTGTGAGATTCGCGCCGATGCCGAGCGCGAATGCGATGATCACACCCAGCGACAAACCCGGCGACCGCGACAGCGAACGGGCCGCGAACTGCACCGCCTGGCGCGTCGCATCCCACCGCTCCGCCCACCGTCGCTTCGTCTCCACACCGCGATCGATCGCCTGTAGCCGGCTCCGGTAATCCTTGATGTCACCAAAGCGCCGAGCCGCTTCGGACTCCGCATCCTGGCACGTCATCCCCGACGACATCAGATCCTCCACCGTGCGATCGAAATGGTACGCGAGCTCCTCATCCACGCCTTCGCGGGCCGCGCCCAGCCGCAGCACGCGCTTCACGTCCTTCATGGCATCGCCTCCTGCGCATGCACCACCTTGAACACCGCTTCGGCATAGCGGACCCAGAGACCGAGCTCTTCCTCCAGCTGTCGCCGGCCCGCGTTCGTCAGCGAGTAATACCGCGCCCGCCGGTTGTTCTCCGAGACTCCCCACTCGCTTTCCAGCCAGCCACGCCTCTCCATCCGATGAAGGGACGTGTAGAGCGCGCCCTCCTCGATGTCCAGCGTGCCGTCTGTCGTTGCGCTGACCCAGCGCGCGACGGCATAGCCGTGCCGCGGCCCGGGTACGAGCGCCTTGAGTACGAGCATG
>JAGTUV010000293.1 GCA_018224305.1 Gemmatimonadota bacterium | reverse complement strand
TTGAATGCCTGCACCCGCGAAATGGCGTTCCATGCGGGCGACCCGGCCGCTTGCAGGCCTCGGCGAATTCGGCGATGACCTGTGCGGTCCGGGGGTGTCACAACGCGGCGCCCAGCACGTACAGCAGCCATGGCGAAGTGTGCAGTTCGGTCCGCCACGCGTACGGCTCGTCCGGTCGCCCGAGCGGCCGATGCGACTCCAGCACCTCCAGCCCGGCCGCGGCGAAGTCCGCGCGGTATGCGGCGTCGTCCCAGAGCACGTCCTGGATCGGCCGGCGATCGCCGCCGTCGGTGATGGCGATGCGTACCACGTCGCCCGTGCGTGCGTCGGCGTTCTCCGGATAGGCCGTCGTGAAGGACAGCCACTCGTGTGCGTACAGTTCCGGTGCGGACGCGATGACGATGAGCCGGCCGTCCGGGGCGAGGCGGCGGCCGATGGCGTCGAGCAGTCGTCTGCGATGCGCGACGTCGGCGATGTTGTCGAACGGGTATGCCGCGAGCACGAGGTCGAATGGACCGTCGGGCCAGCCGGTCGCCGCATCGTCGTGCACGAGGCGGTAGGTGCCGCCGGGATCGCGTTCGCGTGCGATGCGCAGCATCGGTTCCGCGACGTCGATGCCGGTCGCGTCGAAGCCGAGCTCCTTCAGGAAGCGCGTCGAGCGACCCGCTCCGCAGCCGAAGTCCAGTGCCTTCAGTCCGGTGACGTGCCGGGCGATGAGATTCGGAAGGTCGCGAAACGCGAGGTAGTACGTGCCGGCGAAGCCGAGGTCGGCGTACGCGGCCGCGCGGTCGCGGTCATCGTACGCGTTGGGAATTCCGGGCGATCCCATTTCCCGGTCAGTTACGCCTTCCGAGCCGGTCAACGCGCACCGTCAGTTCGGGGGTGACAGGCCTCAGCCGGTGCGTAACGCCGCTGCCCCTGCCTCTGCCCATAAACGTGTGCGTGCGCCTTCCACATGCCCGTGCACGTGCCCACGCCCATGACAACCTGACACCAGCCGTCGCATCCAGGCAACCACGACCACATCACCCCGTCTGCCATGCCTGCCGCGTTCAGTCGCCGCGCAGGGCCTCGATCGGGTCGACACTGCTCGCGCGCCGCGCGGGCATGTAGCTCGCCAGCCCGCCCACACCGATCATGATCAGCGACATTGCGGCGAACATCACCGGATCGACCGCCTCGACGTCGTAGAGGAGTGCGGCCAGGAAGCGGGTGGTGGCGAGTGCGGCAGCGATACCGATCGCGACGCCGAGCAGCACGACCGTTGTGCCCTGTGCCACGATCTGGCGACGCACGGCCGACGCGGTGGCGCCGAGCGCCATCCGCACGCCGATCTCGCGCGTGCGCTGCGCCACCACGTACGACAGGACGCCATACAGTCCCACGGCACCGAGCACGAGTGCGAGCGCGGACACGACGCCGAGTGTGAGCATCGTGAATGACAGCTGGATCATGGAGCGCCGCGCGAGGAACGCCATGGTGTACTCGCGATACACGGGCGCCTCGGGCGCGAGTTCGCGCACCAGTGCACGCACGTCGTTCGTCAATGATTCCGCGCGCGGCGATTTCACCACATATGCCGGCGATCCCATCCCCCACGCGTCCGCTGTGGGGCCCGTGAGCGGGAGGTACAGGAGCGCCTGGCCCTCCTCGCGCCATTCGTTCTGCTTCACGTCCTCCACAACGCCGACGACGGTGAACATCAGCGTGTCCTGACCGGCGAAACGAGGTCGGACGACCCGTCCGAGCGGGTTCTGATCCGGCCACAGCCGCTCGGCCGCGGACCGGCTCGCGATGATGCTGGTGTTCGGCGTCACCGCCTCGTGGTTCGTGAACGTGCGACCCTGGAGCACGTCGATGCCCATCGCGCGGAAGTAATCGCCGCCCGCGAACGTCAGGTTCACAAGCGTGCCGCCGTCGTCGCGCCCCTCCATGGGCACGCGGACGCTGCCGGTGCCCTCGTCGAGCGGAATGTTGTTCACCACGCCGACATCCGTGACGCCGGGCAGTGCGCGCAGCCGATCCATCATCGTGAGGTGCAGCTGACCGAGTGATGGTCCGTCGTTCAGCTGCGGCTGCTGTGGCGCGTACTGGAACGTGTAGATGTCCTCGATGTCGTAGCCGGGGTCGACGTTGCGCAGGCGCTGGAAGCTGTGCACCAGGAGCGCCGAGCCGATCAGCAGGACGAGAGCGAGTGCGGTCTGGCCAACGACCAGAATGTCCCTGCCCCACTGCCGTCGCCCGGTCGAACCGCGGCCGCCCTCACGCAGCCAGATCAGGTCCGGCGCCGAAGCGCGGATGGCGGGTACCAGGCCGCACGCGAGCGTGGCGATCAGTACGAGCACGAACGCACCGGCCACGGCACGCACGTCGAGGCCGACCTGGCCGAGGCGCGGGATGCCTTCCGGCGCAGCACGCACGAACATGGGTAGCGTGATCGCGCTGAGCACCACGGCGAGCACCCCCGCAGCGAGTGCTACGGCGAACGCCTCCGCCATCTGGACGCGAATGAGCTGCGTGCGCGATGCACCGATCGCGCGGCGCACGGTCATGTCGCGGCGACGTGACTCCGCACGCACGAGGAACAGATTCGCGACGTTGGCGCACGCGATGAGCAGCACCACGGCCACCGCGCCGAGCAGCACGAGCAGCGATGTCTTCGCTGCCGGTCCCAACATGTCATCGAGCAGCGGACCCACGACCGCACTGTGCTGTTCGATCATGCGCGCGTAGCTCGGCGGGCCGCCGAAGCGTTCGGGCAGTTCCTTCGAGAGGGCAGTCAGCTCGGTTGCAAGCTGATTCGGCGTCACGCCCGGCTTCATGCGCGCGACCACGTTCATTCCGAGCTGGCCGGGGCTGACCTGATCGAGACGCACTTCGCTCGCGACCCACAGCATCGTGTTGTCCTCGGGGAAGCCGAACTCCGGCGGCATCACACCGATGATCTCCTTCATCCCGTCCGACACGAAGTAGGACCTGCCGATGACCGACGGGTCGCGGCCGAACCACGTGCTCCACAGCTGGTCGCTGATCACGACCACGCCCTCATCCTCCGGGACCGGAGCGCGGCCAAGTGCCGGACGCACACCCAGCGTCGCATACATGTCGTTCGTGGGCCACGCCATCAGGATACGCTCCACACGATCATCCGCGCGCAACGTCGACGTGCCGCCCGCCCACATGAAGATGCCCTCGATGTTGTTGGACCGCTCCCCGTAGTGCAGGTAGAAGTCGCCGCCGAGGCCGAACTCCTCAGGCAGGTCGGACCCCGGGGCGGTACCGTTGACGACAACCAGCCGGTCCGGATCCGGGAACGGCAGTGGGTCGAGCAGCACTGTGTTCACCACGTTGAACATGCCGGTCGTAGCGCCCATTGCGAGCGCGAGCGTGATCACCGCAGCGGCGAGGAATCCGGGCGTGCGGAGCAGCGCGCGCCACGCGTGCTTCACGTCGCGCACGGTATCCTCGAGCGCCGCGAATCGCTGACCGTCGTGGAAACGATCGCCGGCAACGCCGACGTTGCCGAACGTGCGGCGCGCCGCGCGCTCGGCGTCCGCGGCACTCATCCCCTGTGCCCGAAGTCTCTCGGTCTCGAGATCCAGGTGCGTGCGGATCTCATCCTCGAAATCGCGTTGCGAGCGGCGTCCGAGCATCAGGCGTTCTCCGGCGTGGGGAGTGCATCCGGCTCCAGTACGCGGGCGATGGAGTCCACGAGGCGGTGCCAGCGGCTCGCCTCGATCCCGACCTGCTTCCGCCCGCCCGCGGTGAGCGTGTAGAAGCGCGCGCGCCGGTTGTTCGACGACGTGCCCCACTCGCCCCGTATCCAGCTGCGCTGCTCGAGCCGCTGCAACGCCGGGTAGAGCGAGCCGTGGTCTACGAGCAACGTCTCGCCGGAGCGCGCGGATATCGCCAGGGCGATGCCGTGGCCGTGATGCGGCCCGAGCTCCAGGATGCG
The DNA here is from genome assembly GCA_018224305.1 of Gemmatimonadota bacterium. Classification (GTDB taxonomy): domain Bacteria; phylum Gemmatimonadota; class Gemmatimonadetes; order Longimicrobiales; family RSA9; genus SH-MAG3. Next base: position 3,688 of record JAGTUV010000293.1, on the reverse strand, counting down.
GAGCACGAGGAGGTCGAGAGTTCCCTGGAGGAGCGGATCGCGAGGTGTGGCGGCTCTAGTCGTCATTCTACCAGAGTGCACCCCCCGCATCGAACGGAGCAATCACGCTGGGACGGATCACTTCCCTCGTGCCACGAGCGCCGCCCGCGGGGGATGGAGCCTTTGCGCGCGGTGCTCAGCGATCTCGCGACGCAGCCGGGCCATAAACGGATCCGAACCGGACCGGCCCCGAGTCCTGTGCGTCATCTATCGCTGTGGTCGGAGACGACGTCCAGGGTCAATGATCCGCTCGTACGATCAGGCCAGGTCGGTCAGTGCGAAGTCGTCGCCGATGAACGTCAGCGATTCGCCGGCCAGGCGTGCGGTCGCGTATGTCATGCAGTCGCCGAAGTTCAATGCCGCTCGATGTCGTCCCTTGCCATAGCGACGGAACGCGTCGACCGCCTCACGCCAGTGGATCTCACCGAACGGGATCTCCTGGATGGCGAACTCGTCGAGCAGGCGTTCCAGCATCCCGTCGGCCGCTGCACCGAGTCTGGCGCTCAGCACGATACCGGTTTCTGCCAGCGTCGGCGTACCCGCCGCGACGGCATCGGCTGCCGCCAGCTCATCGACCAGGCGATCGTATCCCTCTTCACGGAAAACGATGGCGAGCAGCACGGACGTGTCGACGATCATACGCCCTCGGGGTCGTAGCCGAGAATCCGCTCCCGCTCCGCCCGGTCGGGGGCGCGGCCTACCTGTTCGGCGGGAACGCGAGACCACACCTCCCGCTCCAGAAACGATTCGAGTCGAGACCGTCGCGCCTCGACGGTGACCCGCTCGCGCAGGCGACCGCGCCGCTCCACCAACGCCTGCCGAATGGCCTCGGTCTTCGATTCGCCCGTCAGCCGGGAGATCTCCTCGACGAGCCGTTCGACGTCCGGATTCTTGATATTGAGGGCCATGTCTCCACCATGGTAGAACTATACCATAAATCTACCATGGAATCCTCGGGATGTGCAATGATCATTGCGACCTCACGCGCCTCAAAGGGCGCTGCGAATATCCGTCAGGCTGAAATCATCGCCGATGTACAGCAGTTCCTGACCGGTGCTCTGCGCTAGTGCGTACGAGAAGCAGTCCCCGAAGTTGAGCGCGGCCGCGTGCCGGCCCTTGCCGAAGCGACGCCAGGCTGAGCGTGCGATCTCGGTTTGTCGCTCATCGACGGTGACCAGTTCGACACCCAGGCGGTGCAGCAGGAGGTCCAGCTCGCGGCCGCCCGCATCGCCGCGTCGCGCCTCGATCACGATTCCGCACTCGACGACTGTCGCCGTGCTGATCGAAAGGCGATCGGCTTCGAGGAGCCTCTGCTCGATGCGGTCCGCTTCAGGCTCGCGCTCGAGATATGCGATCACCGCCGACGTGTCGATGACCATGGTCAGCGAGGCAGGCCGGACTCGTCATAGCCGAGGATCTCCTCGGCCGAGCGCGCGTCCTGGAGCGGCAGCGACTGGTATCGTTCGCGGATTCTGCGCAATTCCTGAAGGCGCACGGAGTATCCCCGTGCCGCCCGTTCACGCTCGAGCCGTTCCTGCATTGCCCGGATCACCGCGTCCGTTATGCTCTCGCCGGTGAGCTGGGTGAGTTCGCGGGCGAGCTGGTCGGCTTCCGGATTCTTGATGTTGAGGGGCATGGCGTGTTCTTCCTTTACAGAACAATAGGAAGAAATCTGCTATTCCGCAAGACGGAGGGGTGTTCCCGACTCAGTCGGCCTGCCGACGTTCGAGCCCGTCGACCCGCACGGTCAATTCGGCGATCTCGCGAAGCAGCTCGTCCGTCTGATCGGCCCGTTGTCTCAAACGGCGCAGCTCGAGCCGGATCTCTGCGACCTCCCGCGTCACGTAATCGCGCAGTTGCGACACTTCATGCTCGAGCCCGCCGACGCGTGCGGTGAGCGCGTCCACCCGATTGCGCAGACCCCTGACCTCGGCGCGCAGTTCCGAGAACTCGTTGCGGAACTCCACATGCTGCGCCTGTTGCAGCTCGATCAAGTGGTCCACGCGGGCGAAGCCGGCTTCCATCCGTCCTTCCAGGCCGGCGAAGCGGGCGTCCCCTGCGCCGAAGCGGGCGTCCATGCGCGCGAAGCCCGCCTTCATCGTCTCGGCCAATGCCGTGATCGCGGCGCTCGTTTCAGTGTCCATGATCCCGAAGATAGCGTGGCTCCCGGGGCGATTCCATTGCCAACCGGAACAATAAACGGGTCCGAAGTCGCCGCCGCTGAACGTCAGCGATTCGCCGGCCAGGCGCGCGGTCGCGTATGTCATGCAGTCGCCGAAGTTCAATGCCGCTCGATGTCCCTTGCCATAGCGGCAGAACGTGCTTCAAAGCATTCTGGCGGAGGTGAGATCCTCGATGTCCGCAGCGCGTTCCAGCCGCGTGATGCGCTCTGCGAGATCATCGAGCGCGCGGCGCTCCTCGATGCGGCGATCCAGACGCTCGCGCAGTCCGTCCAGCCGCGTCCTCAGGGCCGACATATCCTGAAGGCTGTTGAGACGGAAGAAGTGGATGTCACGCTGGATCCGATTCACATCGGTGTTCAGCGTTTTCATGTGGCGAATCATTGTGTTCAGATTCGTCTGCACTGCCGCAATCCCGCTGCGCAGTGTCTCGAGCTCGCGACGGAGCTCTTCACCCGGTGCCGCGCCGGCGGCGGTCATCTCGTTCTCCATGCTCGAACGATAACGAGGCGTCCATAGCTGAATGGGACGATCCATTGGGAGGCGAAGCCGGGCCCACGTCAACGCGCGCAGCCGCACGCGTGCGATCTGTGTTCGGCGTACGACGTGCTGGCGTGCGGCGCGTTGGGATCAACGTCCGAGCAGGCGTTGCCAGAACGACTTCTTCGGCGGGCACGTGCAGCGCTGGCTGACGGGCACGCCGGCGAGGGCCTGCTCGATGTGCCGGCCGCATCCTGCCCATGTGGGTTTGCCGCAGCGGTTGCATTGTATGCGATGACACATCGTCGGGTCTCCTCTTCAGTTGCGATGCGCCGTGGCGATGCCCAGCGCGCGAGCTGCCTCGATCACCTCGAATTGCGTGCTCGAGCTCGGAGCGATTCACATCTCCTCCCGGAACACGAGGGCGCGTTCCCGAGGCGTGAGCACATCGACGAATGGAAGCGACTGACGAAGGCGGTCCGCTCTCTCCGATTGCTCGACGAGCAGGGCCTGGACCTGTCGAACGGACAGCGTGGAGAGAATGCTTCTCCATTCGGCGAGGTCGCCCGCTGGTATGCCGGACGCGTTTCGCTCCCGTTCATCAATCCACTCGATCGCTCGATGGATGATGGACGGATCCTCCGCCAGATGATCCGCGAGCCGCATGCCGAGTCTCCGGGCTCGGCTGTCTACATCGTGGTGCGTGCTGGAGGGACTGTGCGCTGCTGCTCCCCAATCAACCGGGAGCCAACCGTACACGACGGTCATCAGCCCTTCCGCCTGCTCGACCAGATCCCGATCGGCATCGGTGTACCGGTTAACGACGAAGTGGACATTCAAGTGCCGCTCGACGGACCGCAGTTGCGGCTCGATGAGGTCCGCGACACGATCAACCAGGTCCTTTGCCGCAAGAATCCCGACCTCGACAGTACCGGGCGTTTCGCCGGACGAGATCCAGGCGGCCCGGACGTCTGGAGCACCGGCCTCGA
>JAGTUV010000292.1 GCA_018224305.1 Gemmatimonadota bacterium | reverse complement strand
GCCATCGAACTCGACGACACCATAGCGCTCCGGGTCCTTGACGTAGTAGCCGAAGATCGTCGCACCACTTGGGCGCGCTGCCGCACGCTGCACGATCTCGCTCAGGCCCTGGCCGTAGAAGATATTGTCGCCGAGCACCAGTGCCACGGAGTCGCCGCCGATGAAGTCCGCTCCGATCAGGAAGGCCTGTGCGAGCCCTTCGGGCTTCGGTTGCTCGGCGTATGACAGCCGTATGCCGAGCGCACTGCCATTGCCGAGCAGCTCCTCGAAGCGCGGCAGATCGTGTGGTGTCGAGATGATCAGGATGTCGCGGATGCCGGCGAGCATCAATGTCGACAGTGGATAGTAGATCATCGGCTTGTCGAACACGGGCAGCAACTGCTTGCTGATCACGCGCGTGATCGGGTACAGCCGCGTGCCGGCGCCGCCGGCGAGGATGATACCCTTCATGCGCTGGCCAGACCGAGCCGCTCGCGGCGGTACTCGCCCGACTGTACGCGCTCGCACCATTCCGGATTGTCGACGTACCACTGCACCGTCGCACGCAGTCCGTCCTCGAATGAATGCCGGGGCGCCCAGCCGAGCGTATCGCTCAGATACGATGCGTCGATCGCGTAGCGGTAGTCGTGGCCCGGGCGGTCCACGACGAACTCGATCAGCGCGCTTCGCGGCCGGGCAAGAGGCGGCGAGAGCTCATCGACGAGCGCGCAGATCGCGCGCACGACATCGATGTTGCGCCGCTCGCCATGGCCGCCGACGAGATACGTCACGCCAACGCGGCCGCGCTCGATCACCGCGATCAGTGCATCCACGTGGTCCTCCACATACAGCCAGTCGCGCACGTTCTCGCCCTTCCCGTAGACCGGCAGCGGCTTCCCCTCGAGCGCGTTCAGGATCATCAGCGGGACCAGCTTCTCCGGGAACTGATACGGTCCGTAGTTGTTCGAGCAGTTCGTCACCAGCACCGGCAATCCGTACGTGTGCTGCCACGCACGCGCCAGGTGATCGGACCCGGCCTTGCTAGCGGAGTACGGCGAGCGCGGATCGTACGATGTGCTTTCGTCGAAGCGACCAACCTCCTCGAGCGAGCCGAAGACTTCGTCGGTCGAGACGTGCACGAAGCGGAAGGCCTCCCGCACGTCGTCGGACGCCGTGCTCAGGTAGGCGCGGGCCGCATCGAGCAGCGTGAACGTGCCGACCAGGTTCGTCTGCACGAACGCCGCGGGGCCGTCAATGGAACGGTCCACGTGCGACTCCGCGGCAAGGTGCACGACTGCGGAGGGGCGATGCACCTCGAACATCGCCTTCAGGACCGGGGCATCGCAGATGTCGACCTGCTCGAACGTGAAGCCCGGCCGGTCCGCAACGGGCCGGAGCGAGTCCAGGTTGCCGGCATACGTGAGCTTGTCGATGACGACGACAGGCCTGCCGTCGCCCGCGAGACGACGCACGAGTGCGGAGCCGATGAAGCCCGCACCGCCGGTGACGAAGATCGGGCGGTCCCTCATGTTCTCAGGGCCGGCGCTTCGGTCATTCACGCTCCGACCGCGACGGCGGGCATTCGCACGGATTCGAGCGCACCCACCAGTCGCTCTGACGCCCGACCATCCCACCCCTCCGGGCAGTTCTCGCCGACCGGCCGTCGCGGCTGGGCGAGCGCCTCTTCGAACGACGCGATGATGCCGTCGACTGTGAGCGGCCACGGCGCCAGCCGGTTGGTCCCCTGCTCTATCGTGATGGGCCGCTCCGTCTGCTCGCGGAGGGTAACGCATGGCACGCCCAGCACCGTGGTCTCCTCCTGGAGACCGCCGGAATCCGTGAGCATCACGCGGGCTCCATCAGTGATCGACAGCATCTCGAGATAGCCGAGCGGTTCGGTGGCCGTGATGCCGCTCAGCAGGTCACCGAAGCCGAACGCTTCAGCGCGCTGCCGCGTGCGCGGATGCATCGGCAGGACTACCGGCATTTTCTCCGCAATCCGGGCCAGCGCCTCGAGGCACACACGCAGGGGCCCGGCTTCATCGACGTTCGAAGGACGATGCAGTGTCGCGGCCACGTAACCATCGCGTTCGAGGCCCAGCGTGCCGGCGTAATCGCGCTCGCGCGCCGCGTCGAGCCGCAGCAGCAGCGTGTCGATCATCACGTTACCGACGAAGTGCACACGATCCTCGTCGATGCCTTCGGCGGCGAGGTTCGCGTGCGCATCGCGGCTGGGCGTGAGCAGCAGATCGGAGCACCGGTCCGTCAGCACGCGATTGATCTCCTCCGGCATGCGCCAGTCATGGCTGCGGAGTCCCGCCTCCAGGTGGGCGAGTTGCGTGCCGAGTTGCGTTTTGAGCTTGACGGTGACGAGCGAGGCGCCCAGCGTCGAATTCACATCGCCCGGCACGAGCACCCAGTCGGGCTTCGCCTCGAGCAGCACCGGCTCGAACCGCTCCATGATGCGCGCCGTCTGCGCGGCATGACTGCCGCCGCCGACACCGAGGAAGTGGTCCGGCGGACGGATGCCGAGATCGTCGAAGAACGACTGTGACATGCTGGTGTCGTAGTGCTGACCCGTATGCACCAGAACGGTCTCGTGACCGCGCCGTTCGAGCTCGGCGACGACGGGTGCGATCTTCATGAAGTTCGGGCGCGCACCCGCAACGACCATGACCTTCATCGACTCTCCTGGAATTCGCGGATGCTCCCAACCACATGCACCAGCTGCGCATCCGTCAACTCCGGATAGATCGGCAACGCGAGCGTCTCGCGCGCCGCAGCCTCCGCGTGCGGCAGATCGCCCTCGCCGTATCCCAGCGACGCGAAGCACTCCTGCATGTGCAGCGGCACCGGGTAATACACCTCCGTGCCGATGTTCCGCGCCTTCAGGTGCTCGCGCAGCGCGTCGCGCTCCTGCACGCGGATCACGAACTGGTTGTAGATGTGACCCGGCTCGTCCTGCGGGACCGTGACGCGGTCCGTCAGCCGCGCATCGGCGATCAGCTCGCGGTAACGATCGGCGTTGCGCCGGCGGGCCGCCGTCCAGTCGTCGAGATGCTTCAGCTTCACGCGCAGCACCGCCGCCTGGAGCGCGTCCAGCCGGAAGTTGCCGCCGACGATGGAGTGATAGTACTTCGGCTCCGAGCCGTGCATGCGCAGCAGCTTCAGACGGTGGTCTAGATCGGGATCGCTCGTGACCGTCATGCCGCCATCGCCGAAGCCGCCCAGGTTCTTGCTCGGGAAGAACGAGAAGCAGCCCATGTCGCCGATCGAGCCGGCCTTCCGATGCTGGCCATCGAACGCGCCGATCGCCTGCGCGGCGTCCTCGATCACCGGGATCCCGCGCTCGCGAGCCGCCGCGAGGATCGGATCCATGTCCGCGATCCGGCCGTACAGGTGCACCGGCATGATCGCCTTCGTATGCGCTGTCACGGCGCCCGCTGCGGCAGACGGATCGATGTTGTACGTGACGGGATCGATATCCACGAACACCGGCGTCGCACCGAGACGTGCAATAACACCCGCCGTCGCGAAGAACGAGTACGTGGTGGTGACGACCTCGTCGCCCGGACCGATGTCGAGCGCCATCAGCGCCGCGAGCAGCGCATCGGTCCCCGACGACATGCCGATGGCATGCTGCACTTGGCTGTAATCCGCGATCTCCTCCTCGAGGGCGCTGACCTCCGGCCCGAGGATGAAATACTGCGACTCGATGACGCGGGCGACCGCTTCGTCGATTTCGGCCCTAATGGAGTTGTACTGGGCCCTCAGGTCGAGGAGCGGGACCTGTACGGCCGACCGTTCTGCTGTGCTCATGCGGCTCCGCTGTGTGGTTCCTATCCCAGCCGGGCAAACTAACTGCCAGCGGTGTACAATGCACCCGGTCAGAACAACCCGACCACCTTTCTGCCATAGCGGTCAATGTCATCGTGCGGAATGACATCCACCACCCACAAGGTGCCTTCTTCGACTCGGTGCACGAGCCGATCCCCGTCGTTGATCCGCGCTTCGTCGTAGAACTTGTCAGGCTGGATCGGCTTTATGCGCATCCCCGGAGTTGGCTTGCGCTTGAGCAAGGCCATCACAGTTTTGTCGACCCCGTTCTGCTGGGCCACCGTCAAGCCAGCGTAGCTCTGCTCGAATCGCTTCGAGAACTCGGCCGCGAGGAACTTCTGAAGCCGGGACACCCCCCGTCACTTCTTCAGCGAATCCAGGTAGCTCTGAGCCTCGTCGGGCGTCTCCATTCGCATGGAACGCCCCGACCGAAAATCGCGCTCTGCTTCCGCAATCCGATCTCTCATCTCGGGGTGGTGAACCCACAGTTGATCCCGCGGAACAAGGGCAGTGGGAACGAGCTCATACGTGCCTCGCTCGGTCTTTTCCAGGAAAACGTGAGCACCCTCCTCTCCATCTATACCGAGGTCTCGGCGCACGTCTTCGGGAAGAGTACTGCGGCCGCGCTTGTCGACTTTAAGAATCGGCATGGTTCACTCCTGCCCATTTTGGTCAAAACCCATGTTGGAATATCGGGTATCGTCCATTGTCGTGTCAAGCAGGACAACCGTGTCCCGCTGCTTCATGTTTATTACATTCGCGAGCGGATGGAACCCATGTAGTCAGACGTCGATCTTCTCACCATCCCGCACCACGTGTACCTCCGCCGGCCACCCGCCCTCCCGCACCAGTTGGGGCACCTCCGCACGATCGAGCTGCGGGTAGATGTGCGTCACGAGCAGCCGCCGCGGCAGTGATACGCGCGCCATCGCCGCCACCTTCGACGGCGTGAGATGCGTCTCCATCCCCGCGCCGTCCGGCAGCGAGCACTCCGTCAGCAGCACGTCGGCCGACTGCACGAACACCGCGACCTCGTCGCTAAAGCCGGTGTCGCCCGTATAGCAAAACGAACGACCGGACGCCTCCAGCCGGAACGCGATCGAACGGTCCGTGTGCGGCGTGCGACGCGCGCTCAGCTCCGCGACATCGTTCAGCCGCACCTCCCGCTCATCGACCAGCTCGCGGATCTCCAGCTCGAACGTCGGCTCGCTGATGTGGTCGCCGAACAGCTTCGCCATCCGCACCAGCTTCCGCTTCGTGCCCTTCGGCCCGAAGATCGTCAGCGGCTCCTTCCGCGCCGGCCGCATGCCGTGCTTCCACGCGAAGAACAGCGCGGGCACATCGCCGATGTGATCGTTGTGGAAGTGCGTCAGGCAGAGGTGCGTGATCGTCTGCCAGTCGACACCCAGCCGTGCCATGCTGTGCAGCACGCCGGGGCCGCAGTCGAACAGCATGCGGAGGCCGTGCCCTTCGATCAGGAACCCGGAGCAGACGCGGTCGGGCTGAGGGACGGCGGTGCCGGTGCCGATGCAGGTTAAGAGCATGGGTGTGGGATTGGGAGGGGGAGTGTTATG
>JAGTUV010000291.1 GCA_018224305.1 Gemmatimonadota bacterium | reverse complement strand
GTGATCGCCGTGGCGTTCAGTGCGCTGTGCGCACTGCCGGCCGCTCTGCTGTTCGCATGGCTGCTCGGTCTGGTTTACCCCTGGTCTCGACCGGGGTATGGTCCGCTGCTGCTCGACGGGCTCGTGTTCGTCGCCGCGGCTGCCCTCGTCTACATCGGTATCGGGCGCTGGCTGGGTGTTCTCGACGAGGCCGCCGTGGCCGCTGATGCAGAGCGCACGGCAGGCATGCCGGAAGGCTCGGTGCGCGGTGCGCTCGAGTTGTCACGTCTCGTGCCGGACGGCACGTCGTCCGCCCTCGCCCGCCGTGCCGAGGCCGAGATCGGCCAGCGCTTCGCGGGTGTCTCGCCGCACACCGTAGCGGCCACGCTGCGAACGCGCACCCGCCGCCGCCGCGCCACTGCCACGGCGGCCCTCGTCACGCTCACGCTCACGACGGCGCTGCTTGGCTTTGCTGCACCGGAGCACTCGCGCGCCGCGTGGTCGCCGATGGCGAGCCCGGTCCGCAACCTGACGCCGCCGCCGCTGCCGGCGATGACGATCCTGCCCGGCGATGCGGAAGTCCATCGCGGCAGCGACTTCGCCGTTCACGTCACAGCACCCGGCCGCACCGCCGTGACGCTTCGCTGGCGCATGCAGGGCGACGTACCGCGCGCAGAGTTGAGCGGTGTGGTTGGTGACAGTGCCGTGCTGATGATACCTCGCGTCGACGCGGATACCGAGTACTGGATCGAGGCGTCCGATGGCACCGTGTCGCGGCGTTACCGCGTGACGCCGACCGACCCGCTGCTGCTCGCCGACATCGCCGTGGACGTCATCTATCCGCGTCACGCCGGACGCCCATCCGATCATTTCCAGGGTGACATCCCGCCGCTCGAGGTGCTCGCGGGCACGCAGATCGCCGTGCGCGGCCGCGCTACACGTGACCTCGCCGCCGCGGGGCTGCACACTGCGGATACGGATGGGGGCCCGTCATTCACGATCGACGGCGCCGGCTTCAGCGGTGCGTTCACGCCGATGAGGAGCGGTTCGTACTCGTGGCATCTGCGAGACATCAGCGGCGGGGACGTCGAGGTAGCACCGACACCGCTTCACATCGTGGTCGTGCCCGACGCTCCGCCGCACGTCGAAATCACGTTCCCCGTCACCGACACGGTGATCGACGCATCGATGCGTCAGGCCATCGTCGCGGACGCACGTGACGACTTCGGCCTCGCCGCCGGCGCTCTCGTGAGCTGGCGCGTCGGCCGTGCGGGCGATACGGGCGAACAGGTTGTAGAGCCGATCGCGCTGAACGGCGACGACCACGCACTCATACGCGGACTCCTCGATGCTTCGGCGCGCGACATGGTGCCGGGCGACACGCTCAAGTTCTTCATCCGGGTCACCGACACATCGCCCGCGCGACAGACCGCGGAGTCGCGGACCGTCTCGCTCCGACTGCCCGGGATGGCTGAGCTGCGCGAGCAGTCCGTCGAACGCGCGGATGCGATGCTGGACGACGCCGCGCGCTTCGCAACGACGGCCGCGGAACTCCAGCAGACGGCGCGCGACCTGGAGCGGCGAACGAGCGCAGCCAACGCGCGCAGGCAGGCAGAGCGCCAGCGTGACGCCCGCAGCGCCGAGAGCGGCGGACAGCGCATGGACTATCAGGAGGCGGCGGCGGCTCGCCAGATGCTCGAGCGGCAGGACGAACTGGTGCAGCAGATGGAGGCCATGCGACGCGACCTCGATGCGCTCGAGCGCGCCATGGAACGTGCCGGCTTACGGGACGCCGAACTGATGCAGCGCCTCGAAGAGATGCGGCAGCTCTACGATGAGATGCTGACACCGGAAATGCGCCAGCAGATGGAAGCGCTGCGCGCTGCGCTGGAGGAACTCGATCCGCAGGCGTTGCAGCAGGCGCTCGAGCAGATGGCGCAGCAGCAGGAGGAAATGAAGGAGCAGCTCGATCGCAGCCTGGAACTGATGCGACGTGCTGCGGCCGAACAGCAGATCAACAACCTCGCCCAGGAGGCGCGCGAGCTCGCCACGCAGCAGCAGGCCCTCGCCGAGTCCATGGCCGAACGGGAGCCCGGACCCGAACAGGCGCAGGCCCAGCAGGACCTGGCGGAACGCACCGATCAGCTCACGGAGGCGCTCGCCGGGATGCAGGAGAAACTCCGCGAGCAGGGCGAGCAGCAGACGGCGGAGAGCACGCAGCAGGCGCAGGCGAGCACGGCGCAGGCCGGCGAGCAGATGCAGCAGGCGGCGGAGGACGCTGCGCGCAGGGACGGCGAGAAGGCGGCCGAGCAGGGAGAGCAGGCTGCCGAGCAGCTCCGGCAGGCTGCGCAGACGCTCGATGAGGCACGTGAGGCGCTCGCAGACGAATGGAAGCAGGACGCCCGCAACTCAATGGAGCAGGCCACCCGCGATGCGCTTTCACTCGCGGAGCGACAGCAGCAGCTTCTCGATCGGATGAAGCAGGAAGAGCAGGGAGCACCGCAGCCCCCGCAGCCCGGCCAGCAGGCGGATCAACAGAGCGGCCAGGGCCAGCAGCAGAGCGGGCAGCAGCAGGGTGGACAACAAGGGCAGCAGCAGGGTGGTCAGCAGGGCCAGCAGCAGGGCGGTCAACAGCAGGGTGGCCAGCAGGGGCAGCAGCAGGG
>JAGTUV010000290.1 GCA_018224305.1 Gemmatimonadota bacterium | reverse complement strand
TACCGTGTCAGCGTCTCGCCGGCGTCTCTCGACGCCCTCGGTGCTGGCGCCGAACCGCAGTCCATGGACGTGATCATCCCCGCAACAGGCGACGACCTCGTCGTCGAACTGCCTCCGGTTCGACTGCACCGCTGACGCCGTACGCGGCTGCGCGACAACCTCCTCCGCTCGTTGTCCGGCATCCAGACAGTGTAAGGTTTCTGGACATCCACAAACGCGTCGCAATTCCCTGATCTGGCCACCCCTTTGCGCCGGGACGGGCCGGACTGATGTCAAGATTCCGGACAGTATCGCCGTGACGGCGGTAGGCCATAAATCGTTGTCAGTAAACAAGTTAGACCATAATGCACCCAGGGCATGAAGATCGCCTTAGTTCTACGCGTCCTCACAAGCGCGGGAGCAAAGGCAAATGGTACGGGAATTCGCGACAGCACTCACATTCGGAGCCGTTCTGGCAGGCGCGGCTGCGGGCCAGAGTGTCATGGCGAGTGCCACGATCCTGGAGCGGGTCGAAGCCGATGCGGTCACCATGGACGTACGCGGCGTTGACGGCCGCCTGCGTGTCGGCCACCCCGCGGCAGTGTCTGAGCAGGGCACTCGCCTTCTGCGCAGCACGTTTGTGAGCGGTGGAGCGATCGCGGGCGAAGAAGCAACGGTCGCCGTTCGCGTTCATGCGGAAGGCACGCTGCGCCTGGAGCGGCGTGCGGTGCAGGCGGGGGTAGTGACGGGAGAGCAGGTAGAGCCAGGCGAGTCGCTGTTGATCGATTCGGTGGAGCGCCTGACGATCACGCGGCTGGTCGCCTCGAACTCGTGACCGGCGACGCGCCCTGCGTCAGCCGGTGAGCTTGAATCCGAATCCTCGCACGGTCTCCAGCTGCGGCACGCCGGGGGAATCCTTGAGCTTGCTGCGCAGCCTGGCGACGTGCACATCCACGATGTTCGACTGAGGGTCGAAGTTCATCTCCCAGACTTTTTCGAGCAACTCGGTGCGGGAGATGACGATCCCGGGCCGGAGCAGGAAATACTCGAGGAGCAGGTATTCCTTGGGGGTGAGGCGCAGCGGAGTGCTGCCGATGCGGACCTCGTGAGTCAACCGGTCGAGAGTCAGAGCACCGTTGGCGACCGTTTCAGCACGCGTTGACCCCCCGCGGCGCGTGAGCGCACGCAGTCTCGCACGCAGCTCGCGAATGTCGAAGGGCTTCGTGAGATAGTCATCCGCTCCTGCATCCAGACCGCTGACGAGATTGTCGGTGCCCGTGCGGGCGGTGAGAAGCAGAATCGGTGTGGCGTCGCTCTCGCGGCGCATCTCCCGTGCGACCTCGAGTCCCGACACATCGGGCAGGCCGATGTCGAGGACGACGGCGTCATAGCTGCCGACGCGCGCGCACAGCAGGCCTTCGCTTGCCGTGGCCGCCGAATCCACCACGTAGCCGTCTTCGCTGAGCCCCCGACGCACGAACTCGACAATGAGCGAATCATCGTCAATCACCAGAATTTTCATTGTGCACGAATGATAGGGAACCGGTGTCGCGGACGGAAGAGGACGGGCGGCGAAATGTCAGTCATGTGAAGCGCGGATGTGCGTGAGCGCGGCCGTAGAGCACAGCCATGGGGATCACGGAGTGGGGCGGGAGCGGGGGAGGACCGCTCCGCGCCCCGGACCGTGTCAGCGCAGCAGTGAAACGTTGTCCACCCTGCCGTCACGGTTGGTGTCCGTGAGACGCGCGATCGGCACCGAGCCCATGTAGAGCTGCAGTACTGTTGCGCGGTTGTCGAGCCACCGGCCGCTCAGCGAACTGTTGCCGTAATAGGTGCGGCCGTACGAATCGAAACGTCCGAGCACGACGGAGCCGAGAATGTCGCCGAGCGTCGATCTGCTCAGCTGCCGATTGTCGTAGCGGCGATCACGGAAGTTGATGTCGCCCCAGATGTCGCGCGACTGCTCGCGGCCCAGTCCGAAGCCCATGTCACGGCACCACTGCCGCCCCTTCACCGGATGGCCTTCGCCGCTCCGGCAGAACGCAGGGCCGCGGTTGTCGTAGCGCGCATTCCTCTCGTAGCGGTCATCCCGGCGGTCATAGACGCCCCAGGGATCGTAGCGGTCGTCGCGCCGGTCGCGCTCGCGGCGGGCGCGCTCATTGTCGTCGTTGCGACGCAGCACCAGGCCGGCGCGGTTCGCCTGCTGTTGACGACGCAACCGCTCGCGCTCCGCTTCCTGCCTGCGGTCCGCGTCGCGGCGCGCGGTCTCGCGAGCCTGCTCCCGCTGCCGCTGCAGTTCCTGCTGCTGGCGCGCACGATTGGAGTTGCCCTGCGCCATCAGGTCCGCCGGCATCGATATTCCGATCGCGGCTCCCGCTGCAAAGACCATCAACCAGTTCGCTCTCATACGATCCTCCTGCTCGGCCCCCGCGCCGCCGGTGCGTCCGAGCGACTGTACCGATCAGCATCGCAGCCGGGGGGTTGCCCGTTATTAATGTCACAACGCGTGCCGCATGCTGAACGGCGTAAATACGCGCTTCTCCAACAGGTTGCGACCTTCCCTCAGGGCATTGATCGTCCTCCCGGGTGGACATGTGAGTCCGGCTGGGATCTCCCCGGCTCCGGCGCGGTACATGCACGGGGACCGGCGCCGGGAGCGACCGGCGCGGGACCTGTCCCGGATCGGCGCGGCGGACCGGTCCAACCACACGCATGACGAACAACTATGAACGCAGCAATGTCGGGTCGCCTGCTATGCCTGGCGATCCTCGT
>JAGTUV010000289.1 GCA_018224305.1 Gemmatimonadota bacterium | reverse complement strand
AGTACTCCGCCACCGACATGCACCATCCACCGGTCGAAGCCCCTCGCAATGCCGGCCTCGGCACGCCAGCGAGGCGCCGTGAACGAGGAGCGCTCCACGTCGTCGATGTCGGCGGCGACCTCGAAGCCGGCGACGAACTGCCCGATGCCGACCTGCTGACGCATGAGGGCTTCGAGCCACGTGCCGGACGCTGGGCCGGTCGCGCGGAATGCCCGTACCTGCACAGTCGGCCACACCTCGGGCACGAAGGGGATGGGAACATCATCGATCCGGATACCGAACTCCGCGCCCGTCCCGTCGCCGGATACGCCGTCCGCATGGTAGCCGCCGGCGGACGCGGCGATCACAGCGCCCGACGATCCGAGCTGGCGACCTGCCTCGAGCATCACATCCACGCGTGACACGCCTGCGCCACGCCGGCTCGCGCCAATGCCCTCCGCGAGTGCACTCACATGCCACGAGCCGGCCGCATTCACGCTGCGACCGTAAATGCCGACGGACGTACCGGCCCGCGCACCCGCGCCCATGTCATATCCGCGCCATTCCGCGCGGGACGACGCACTGACGCCAATCGTGTCGAGGCGGGGGCCCCAGGCGCTGCGTTGCGATCCGAAAATGTCGGACTGCGCGGCCGCGGCCGATGCAGGGAGCAACTGGGCGGCGAGTACGAGCACCGATACCGCCACGGACAGCGGGAATCCGGCTGCGCGATGAGAAGCCGGCCCGGAGCCGTCCATCACGCGGTCATCCGGTCGAGGGTCCTTTCGTACACGATGTCCGGCAGACGGCTGCGGATTTCGTCAATGAATACCGCCGCGAGCTTTCGGAAACCGTGCCGCGACGGGTGAATCTCGTTCACCCAATCCTCATCGATAGCGAGCGTGCCGCGCAGGTCGACGGCCATGAACGACGTCGGGTAGTCCTGCTGCACTCTCTCCAGGACCATGTTGAACTCGTCGACCAGCCAGCGCGCAATCGCACGCTGCACACCGGACGATGTGATGCCCTGCGCGACCAGCGCGGGATGGATCCACGGGCCGATGCCGATGCCGACCCCGTTGAAGCGCACGGGCGCGTCGGACGGGGCGAAGTAGTCATAGCCGTGCGCGATGATCGGCGCGATCGGACCGATCTCCTCCACCAGCACGCGATACCGGTCCTCGATCATGTCGAGCAGCGCACTCACGGCCGTCCAATCGACGAACGAGAGCGGGTCCGCCTCCCTTCCCTGCGTGAACAGCGTGCCGGCGGCATCGGCCAGGTCGTTTCCGCCGCCACTGAACAACACGCACAGCGGCTGCACCTGCTCCACGATGAGACGCAGGTTCCGCACGGCCGTCGCAGTCCCGATCATGCTCTTCACCGTATCGCCACTCTGCTCGAGCCGGTAATGGGCGAACAGATCGGCGTTCTCGATCAGATCGATGATGTTGAGGAAGAACGGATAGTCGAACCATGAGTCGCCCTCGCTCAGCGCGACGGGGAACCCGGCCCGCCGCCGCTTCCGATAGCGGGCATCCCGCTCCACCGGCTGCCACCTCGGCATCGCATACTCCTGGCAGAATGAACGCCGGTCCGGCCCCGGGCGCAGCCCCACCCCGGGGAAGGCCGGCCCCGGCCACCTCCCCGCGCCGGGGGCGCAGGTCAGCCGATCCCTCGTGGACAGGGCAAATCTGCGGCTGTGGGGCGTTCCCTTACAAGGATCGCGAGGACTGAGTCTGTGCGGAACGGCCCGATCTTGCTACGTTGCCCCGGGCTAACGACGCGCCGTCGGCGCATTACTTCTGTCAGGGACGAACAATGGCGGATACGCTTACCATCACCGATAATCGCACGGGGAAGCAGTACGAGCTGCCGATCCAGTACGGCACCTATCCGGATTACGGCGCAGCCATTTCGGGCATCGACCTGCGTCAGATCAAGGCCGACGACAATGATTTCGGCCTGTTGAGCTACGACCCCGCGTTCATGAACACGGCATCGTGCAAGAGCGCGGTCACGTTCATCGACGGCGACCGCGGCATTCTTCGCTACCGCGGATATGAGATCGACGAACTGGCGACGAAGAGCAATTTCCTGGAGGTGGCCTACCTGCTGCTGAACGGGGACCTGCCGACCAAGGACGAGCTGGACGACTGGGTCCACCGCATCACGTACTCGACCCTCTTCCACGAGAACATCAAGAAGTTCATCGACGGGTTCCACTACGACGCGCACCCGATGGGGATGCTGGTGAGCACGGTGGCCGCCCTGTCGACGTTCTATCCGGAGGCGAAGAACATCAACGATGCCGACGTGCGATCGAAGCAGATCGTGCGACTGATCGCCAAACTGCCGACGATCGCGGCGTTCATCTACCGTCACAGCATCGGCCGCCACTACGTATACCCGGACAACGACCTCGGCTACACGGGCAACTTTCTCAGCATGATGTTCCGGCTCATGGACAGGAAGTACGAGCCGAACCCGGTACTCGAACGCGCGCTCGACGTGCTGTTCATCCTCCATGCCGACCACGAACAGAACTGCAGCGCGAACGCCATGCGCAGCGTAGGCAGCTCGCACGCGGATCCCTACGTGTCCGTCGCGGCCGCGACCGCCGCGCTCTACGGGCCGCTGCACGGCGGCGCCAACGAACAGGTGCTGCGCATGCTGCACGAGATCGGCTCCGCCGATCGGGTACCCGAGTACATCAAGCGCGCGAAGAACGGAGAGTACAGGCTGATGGGCTTCGGCCACCGCGTGTACAAGAACTACGACCCGCGCGCACGCATCCTGAAGTCAATGGCCGATGAAGTTCTCGATGTTACCGGCCGCAGCCCGCTGCTCGACCTCGCGATGGAGCTGGAGCGGATCGCGCTCGAGGACGAATACTTCGTCGAGCGGAAGCTGTACCCGAACGTCGATTTTTACTCGGGCATCATCTATCAGGCGATGGGGTTCCCGGTCGACATGTTTCCGGTGCTGTTTGCGATACCGCGCACGGCGGGGTGGCTGGCACAATGGCAGGAGATGCTGACGGATCCGGATCAGAAGATTGCGCGGCCGAGGCAGGTTTATACGGGGGCGGATACACGCGAATACACCGCCATCGGT
>JAGTUV010000288.1 GCA_018224305.1 Gemmatimonadota bacterium | reverse complement strand
TGGGTGCTGGGCCTGGCGATCATCGCCTGGCTCCACCTCGGCATGAACTCACGACTCGACACCCTGCGGACGGACCATGAGGCGGCCGTGCGTGACTCGACTCGCTTTGCCGTGCTGCGCGCACAGGGCGAATCACTTCAGGCACAGGAGCGTCTCATCAGCCAGAAGCTGCAGGTCATCCAGGAGATCGACGCCGGCCGCTTCGTGTGGCCGCACATTCTCGATGAGATCAGTCGGGCGCTCCCACCCTACATCTGGGTGGTCAATCTGACCGAAACGGCTTCCACTGCCGGCCCGCCACGGGTCCGCATGGAGGGCCGTGCCGGCAACTATTTCGCGCTCGGCCGCTACATCGAGGACCTGGAGGCGTCACCGTTCCTGCGTCAGGTCCGTCTGCTGTCGTCGTCGCAGACGAACGTGGACAATCGCACGGTGCTGGGGTTCATCCTGGAGGCGTCCTACGAGGAGCCTTCGCCGGATGTCATCCGGACCGTACCGCTCTTCGGAGCAGCTTCAGGAGATAATTGAGATGGCACTGCTGCCACAGGACCCGCAGAAGCAGAAGCTGGTGCTGCTCGCACTGCTGCCCGTTCTGCTCGCGTTCGGCTATTACTATTTCTATCACACCAAGCGTGTGACGGAAGCGCAGACGCTGCAGGACAACGTTGACCGGCTGGAGGTCAGCAACGCCGGCATGCGCCAGATCGTGGGACGCTACGGCGCCGATTTCCAGCAGCGGCTGGCCGTCTATCAGGCGCACGTCGGCCAGCTCGAGGATCTGATCCCCCGGCGCGAGGACGTGCCGGTCCTGATCAGTCAGATCACGGCCCGTGCGCAGGAACTGGGCGTTGAGCTGGCGGCGTTGAACCCTTCCGCCGAGGAAGCGGGCGACTTCTATTCGCGCCAGTCATACGAGCTGCATGTGCTCGGCTCGTATCACGGCATCGGTGAATACATGACAGCCATCGGGTCGCTGCCCCGCATCGTGAGGTCGAAGGATTTCAAGTTGAACACCGACCAGCCCGCGACGGAGCCGGGTGAGTCTCCGCTCCTGCGTGCGATATTCCGGATCGAGACGTTCATTGTCCCCGATCCGGGAACCAGCCAGAACACTGCCTCGTCCGAGGGGGGCGCCAATGCGAACGGGTAACTATCTGGTCCTCGCCGGATTCGTCGCGCTGGGCGTCGCTGCGCCTGTGCGCGCGCAGGCACCGGCCACTCCGCCGGCCACGCCTCCGGCCACGATCGTACAGGCGAATGATCCGCAGCTCAAGTTCGAGCGCGAGGTCTTCTCCTATCCCGGCCGCTCGCGGCGCGATCCGTTCATGCCGCTCACCGGCCAGAACGCCGGCATCATGTTCTCGGACATCAAGCTGCACATGATCCTGTTCGATGATGATCCGAGTCGCAGCATCGTCGCGGTGTCGGACGCCGCGAACAAGCAGTACCGTCTGCGCAGGGGCGACAGCGTCGGCAACGCAACTGTTGTCGATATCGGTCGCACCCGTGTAGTGTTCTCCGTCAGTGATTTTGGAATTCGCAGGCAGGAAGTCCTGGAAATGAAGCCAACTGGAAGGAGCGTACTCCGATGACCGCGTTCATCGCGCTTCTGCTGACCTTGTTCGCTGCCGAGCCCCGTGTTACCGGGCTCAGCATCGCACCGGTGGCGGATCGCACTGAGGTCGTCATACTGGTCGATGGCAACGTCACGTCCCAGCATTTCATGATGCCGGACGGCCGCCTCGTCGTTGACCTCACGGGCGTGCCGCAGGCGCCGCGTATCGATCTGCGCGACTTCAACCGCGGCGGCGTCCGCGAGCTGCGCGTCGCTCCGTTCCAGACGAACGTCGCGCGCCTCGTGCTTGCGCTCGCTTCGCCCGTCGAGTACGACTTCGTGCGGGAAGGCAACCGGATCCGCCTCTCGTTCCGTAATCCCGACGGCGCATTCGAGCCGTGGAGCCGCGAACTCGGTGCGCCTCCTGCCACCGCCGCCGCAGATCGTTACGAGGCGCCCGCCGCCCCGGCCCCGCGTGCGCAGCAGACGGAGCCGGTCAGGCAGCAGGACCAGCAGGAGCGCATCCGCTCGATCAATTTCGTGGCGGAGCCCGTCAACAACGTGCTCGCGATATTCAGCGACTATGCGGGCCAGAACATCGTTGCGGCGCCTGCCGTCCAGGCCCGTACGATCACTGCCAACCTGACCGATGTCACGTGGCGTGAGGCCCTCGACGCGATCCTCGAAGCGAACGGCATGTTCATGCGCAGCCTGCCGAGCGGTGTGATGGTGGTGCAGGACATCGCTTCGGCCGATCAGGCGCAGACGACCGAGCCGCTAATGACACGGACGTTCGCCATCCGTTACATCAGTGCGGACTCGATCAGCCGCGCGGTCGAGGGCGGCCTGCTTTCTCCGAATGGCCGGGTGACGGTGAACCCGTCATCGAACACGCTCCTGATTACGGACACTCGCTCCGCAATCGAGCGGATCGGCGCCGTCCTGCCGGAGCTCGATGTACGCACGCCGCAGGTGGACATTACGGCGGTGATCGCGTTTATCGATCGAACCGCACTCGAGGCGTACGGGATCACGTACGATCTGAAGGACTCGCGCGGCAACCAGCTGAACCGCGTGAACCCGGGCATGATCGATGGCAATCAGGTCGACCAGGATGTCATCTCGCTTGGTGGCAACTCGATCGCGGCTCTCGGCAACGCCAACTACCGGGTTGCATCACCGTCGCTCGAGGTCATCACGTCGCTCGTGCTCGGCCGCCACACGCTGATCAGCTTCATCGAGGCGCTGCACACCGTCAGCCTCAGCGATGTGCAGGCGAAGCCGGTCGTTCGCACGATGGACCATCGTCGCGCGACCATTCAGGTGGGTGAGCAGACGCCGATCCGTGTGATCGATGCCGGCGCCGCCGGCGCGAGTGGTCCGCTTGCCACCGTAGAGTACCGCAATACCGGTATCATTCTCGAGGTCACGCCGCACATCATTGCGGACCAGGTGCTGCTTGACATGCGCGCGGAGCGTTCCGGTATTTCGCTCGCGTCGTCCGACATCGGCGTGATCTTCCAGACGCAGAACGCACAGACACAGGTTCTCGTCAATGATGGTGAAACCGTCGTGATCGGTGGACTGACAATTACCGAGAAGACGCAGTCGCGGGCAGGTATTCCGCTGCTGATGGATCTTCCGGTCATCGGTGCGCTGTTCCGCAACACTGTGCAGCAGGAGACGAAGCGTGACCTGCTGATCATGGTCACCCCGCACATCGTGAGGGAGTAATGCCGGGAATCATCCGCGCGCGCGGTCGCCTGTTGCGTGGCGCGGCTGGCGTCCTCGCCGCTGCGCTGATTGTCACCGGGTGCGAGGGGTCGAACCTGTTCGAGGGCGAAGTGGCCGAGGAGGGTCCGGCGATCAGTTCGCTCAGCGTGCCGGGCAGCGCAGCCTCGGGCTCGACGTTCAACGTGCAGGTCACCGCAACGGCACCGCGCGGAGTCAGATTCATCGAAGTGCGCGTGTCCGGTGCAGCAACCGACAGCATCCGCGACGAGTTCGACGGTGACAGGCAGGTGGAGTCAACATCGCTGAGTGTCACGGCCAGTTCCGCGATCCTTTCGCAGGTGTCCATCGAAGCCTTCGTACAGGATATAAACGGCCGGAACAGTCCGATCCGGCGCGCGACCGTCAATATCACCGGCACCGGGACATCATCGGCTCAACCGAACTGAGCCCGACTTTACAGCGGGCGGCTGACGCCCTATATAGATGATGTACACGGGAGCCCGGTTGACGCCGGGCTCTTTGTTTGAACATTGGGAGATCATGCATTTTCGCTTTACCACTGCCGGTGAGTCGCATGGCCGCGGTCTCGTCGCTCTCGTGGAGGGTGTGCCCGCGGGGCTGTCACTGACCGCCGAACGGGACATCGATCCGGACCTCCGCCGCCGGCAGGGTGGCTACGGCCGCGGCGGCCGCATGAAGATCGAGAAGGACGCCGCGGAGTTCATGGCCGGAGTCCGCCTGGGGGAGACGCTTGGGTCGCCGATCGCGCTCCTGGTCTGGAACCGGGACTGGGAGAACTGGCGCGTGCCGATGGCGTATGAGGCGCCGGCCGAAGGAACCACCGATCGTCAGCTGCGCCGTGTGCACCTGCCGCGTCCCGGTCATGCTGACCTGGTCGGAGTCCTGAAGCACGACCGTTCCGACGCGCGTGACATTCTCGAGCGTGCGTCAGCGCGGGAAACCACGGTGCGCGTTGCAGCCGGTGCCGTAGCGAAGCGTCTGCTCGCCGAGCTCGGTATCACGATTGGCAGTCATATCGTGATGCTCGGCGGGATCGAGGCGCGCCGGCCGGATGACCTGCCGGAAGACCTGAACGCCGCCGCCGATGCATCGCCGTTGCGCACGCTCGACGCCGAGGCGGAAGCGCGCATGATCGAGGAGATCGATGCGTCGAAAGAGGCCGGCGATACGCTGGGCGGCACGTTCGAGGTGGTAGCGCGCGGCCTGCCTGCCGGGCTCGGCAGCCATGTGTCGTGGGACCGCAAGCTCGACGGTCGCATCGCTCAGGCGATGATGTCGATACAGGCAATGAAGGGCGTGGAGATCGGCCTCGGCTTCGAGGCGGCA
>JAGTUV010000287.1 GCA_018224305.1 Gemmatimonadota bacterium | reverse complement strand
GCGCCCGTCAGGGAAGCGGCTCCGTCCCTGTGGCCCTATGTGGTCGGGGTGATCGAGGACGCGTTTACCAACGGCAGATACGGCGCCCCCTACCCCTGAAACCTCCGGACCTGGTTTCCACGTTGCAAGTAAGTCCATCTGGCTATCGTTTATCAACAGATTTCCGGGTGCTGTGGAACGCCTGGGCCTGCCGGGCAGCGGGGTGCACGACACTATAACGCTCTCGGCGGGGCGGACCCATGTCCAGATGTACGCGCCTGAAAGGTGAAAACCGGGACCGGGGCCCGGGACCGGGGGCCCGGTCCCCTGATCCCTACCCGGGCGGCCGCCGCACCCCTCCCCCTAACCGACCAGTCTATCCACCGCGAACGCCGTCACATCGAACGCGCACGTCCCCTCCAGCATCAGGTCCGCCGCCACCTCCGCCAAGGCCGGCGCGAACTTGAAGCCGTGGCCCGAACACGCGCTGAGCAGCAGCACGTTCTCATGCGACGGATGCCGGTCCACGAGGAAATGGTGGTCGGGCGTGTTGGTGTAGAGGCATACGCTGGCATCGACGGCGTGATGCGCCGACCCCGGCATCCAGTCCTCCAGCAGTGCGCGCAGCAGCTGCTCCTCCAGCGTGCTGACCGTGCGATCCACGGTCTCGGGCGTCACGATCGCACCGTGGTGATGGAGTCCGGCCTTCACGCCGTGTCCGACATCCGGCAGCGTGTACATCATCAGCCCGTCCGCCATCTCGAGCATCGTGATCGGGCATTCGTCCGCACTCAGCCCCTTCACGCCCGGTGCGGGCGCGAACCAGTGCGTCGTCTGTCGTTCGATCACCAATTCGAGCTGCACGGGCGCCGGACCCTGTTCCATGGCGAGCAGCGTATTCATCCATGGCCCTGGGGCAAACACCACCTGCGGTGTCCGGACGTCGCCGGACGACGTCGTCAGCCTGACGCCGTCGCGATCGGCGCTCCAGCCGGTGATGCGCGTATCCATGCGCAGCTCGGCGCCGTACGCCTGAGCCTGGCCGTACAGCGTCCTCATGCACGCGTCGAGCAGCAGCACTCCGGCGTTCAGCTCATAAACGCCGACCACGTGCTCGCGGGGCTGCATGACGGGGAAGCGCCGCCGGATGCCGTCGCCATCCAGCAGCTCGTGCGGGAGTCCATGCTGCCTCGCGCTGGCGAGGGAGCCGAGCACCAGTTCGCTCTGGGGCATACCGGCCATCAGGCCGCCGGTCCGGCGCACGAGCACGGCGCCTGTGAGCTCCTCGAGCTCCGTCCACAACTCGCCCGCGCGCTGGACGAGGGGAACGTAAAGGGGGTCCTCGTAGTATGCTTCCCGGGTGATGCGGGTGCGCCCGGTCGTGGAGCCCTGACCGTGGGGTGGGGTAAGCATATCCAGCCCGAGGACGGATGCGCCGCGCAGTGCCAGCTCGTGCACGAGCGAAGCACCATGCGCCCCAAGGCCTGCGACCACGATATCGGGTGTGTTCACGCCGTCAGGTTAGCCTGGCGACCGTTCACGGGCCAGTAAGTCACGACTTCAGACAGCAAGTCACGACCACAGGCAAGTTCAGACACGCGCCAGTTTCGACCACGAGCAGTAAGTCACGACGCTGTCGTCTGATCGACGCGTCTTCAGGGATTAGCAGCATATGCGGATTCGTGCACCCGTTCTCGCCGTACTCCTCGGCTGCGCCTGCGCGCTGCCGGCCACAGCGCAGGACCGCGTCAGGACCGATACGGCCCTCGCGTCGATGGTCGCTGCGGAGCGTGCCTTCGCTCAGAATTCCGTGCGCCACGGCACACAGGCCGCGTTCCTCGCGCACATGGCTGCGAACGGGATCCTGTACCGGCCGCGCGCAGTGATGGCGCATCCCTACCTGCGCGCGCGACCGATGGCGGCTGACCTGGCGCTGATCTGGGAGCCCGTGTTCGCGGACATGTCGGCTGCCGGCGATCTCGGCTACACGACCGGCCCGTGGATCGGAACGAGCCGCGCACACCAGGATGTCGATCCGACGTTCGGCGAGTATCTCACGATATGGCGTCGGCAAGGTGACGGTACGTGGAAGGCGGAACTGGACGCGGCCATCGCACACAGCGCCGATCCGATCGGCCCGACGCCGCTGAAGGTGCCAGCGCCGGCAGGCTGGAGCAGGCCGGCGTCCCAGTCAAAGACCGCTCTGGCAAGTCTGCTCGCTGCCGACTCGGCGCTCGCGGCGGCAGCATCGAAGGAGGGGGCCGCATCTGCGTTTCGGAAGCGCGCCGCGCGTCACATGCGGCTGCTTCGCAACGGACGCTTCCCGCTCATGGCGGACAGTGCGACGTCGTTCCTTCGCGCTACGCCGGGATACACGTGGAAGCCGGCCGCCGGTGCGGTCTCGAGATCCGGCGATATCGGCTACACGTACGGTCCCTATGTGCTGCTCACCGCGCTCGGTTCCAGGGAGGCAACGGAATCAGGCGACTATGTGCGCATCTGGCGACGCAACCGTGCCGGCGAGTGGCAGATCGCCTTCGATATGACGAGTCCGGTGCCATAGTCAGCCTTCCTTCCCGCCCCACAACCCCGCTTCGACTCCCGGCACAGGATCCTCGCCCGGGTTCATGAAGATGTCCCGCTCCAGACCCTGCTGCCGCTCATAGAGCGAGCGATACAGTCCGCCATCACGCAGCAACTCGACATGCGTGCCGCGCTCTACGATGCGGCCGTCATCGAGCACGAGGATCTGATCGGCGCTCTGGATCGTTGACAGGCGATGGGCAATGACGAACGTCGTGCGTCCCTGCCGCAGCTTCTGGAGCCCGTCGCGGATCAGCGCCTCACTCTCGCTGTCCAGACTCGATGTGGCTTCGTCCAGTATCAGCAGCCGCGGATCGGCAATGATCGCGCGTGCAATCGCCAGGCGCTGGCGCTGTCCGCCCGACAACTTCACACCGCGCTCACCGACGATCGTGTCGTAGCCGTCATCGAAGCGATCGATGAACTCGTCCGCATTCGCGACGTGCGCGGCCGCACGGATCTCCTCATCCGTGGCGTCCGGTCGGGCGTACGCGATGTTGTCGCGTATCGTGCCATCGAACAGGAAGTTGTCCTGCATGACAACGCCGAGCTGCCGGCGATAGTCGGCGAGGCGGAGATTGCTGAGGTCGCGGTCGTCGATATGGATCGTGCCCGTGTCCGGGTAGTGGAACGCCATGATCAGCGAGATCAGCGTGCTCTTGCCTGCGCCACTCGGGCCGACCAGTGCGGTGGTCGTGCCGGCGGGTGCGTCGAACGTGACATCCCGCAGCACGGGAGCACCCTCCTTGTAGGAGAACGAGACATCGCGGAACGCCACCGCTCCGCGAACCTCGCCCAGCGGCTCGCGATCCTCATCGTCAGCATCCTCGGGGACCACGTCGCGCAGCTCGCGGATACGGTCGAGGCCGGCGAACGCATCCGTGATCTGTGTGCCGATGCTCGCGATGTTGACGAGCGGTGCGACCATCATCCCGACCAGGAACGTGAACGTGATCAGCTCACCAGTCGTCATCTCGCCGGCCAGTGCCGCACGGCCGCCGCCAATGATGATGATCAGGCTGACACCGCCGACGATGACGATCGAGAGCGAGGATACGAGCGACGTGCCGGTGATGGTGCTCGCTATGTTGCGATACAATCGCATCACGCCATCGTTGAAGACGCTCTCCTCCCGCTTCTCGGCGACGTAGACCTTCACCAGTCGCACACCGCCCAGCGTCTCACCGAGGCGTCCCGTCACCTCCGCATTGATCTCCCCGCGCTGCCGGAAAATCGGTCGCAGTTTCTTGAACGCGATCGCCATGATTCCCGCGAACACCATCAACAGGATGATCGTGCCGACCGTCAGCTGCCAGTTGAAGTAGAGGAGTGCCGCCAGGGCGATGGTGGCCGTGAATACGCCACCGATCAGCTGGATGATGCCGGTGCCGACCAGGTTCCTTATACCTTCCGGATCCGTCATGATGCGCGAGATCAGAACGCCGGACTTCGTGGAGTCGAAGTACGACGTCGGCAGGCGCAGCACATGCTGCTGCACGTTCAGGCGCAGCTCCGCGATGGCGCGCTGCGCAGCGACGCTCACTACATTCGCGACGGCGAACCCCGTTACCGCCTGTATCAGTGTGGCGATCAGCACGGCGCCGGCGATCGGCAGCAGCAGCTCCGCGCGGCCCAGAGTGATCACCTCATCAATCAGGAACTTCGTGCTCAGCGGCAGCACGAACGCCGCGATACGACCGACCACCATGAGGAGAAGACCGATCGTCAGGCTGCGGCGGTGCGAACGGATCAGCGACCACGCCTCTTCCTTCACGTTCGTCAGTTTGACTTTTGCCATCAGACCGTCGCTTCTCCCTCATTCGCGGCGTAGCGCCGGTG
>JAGTUV010000286.1 GCA_018224305.1 Gemmatimonadota bacterium | reverse complement strand
CAGCGCGGCCGGCGGAGTGAGGCCCGGCCCCTGAAGCGTGGTGCGCGGTGGCGGCGCACTGCCACACCCCGCCAGTACGAGTGCGGCTGCGCCCGCGAGAAGCGTCAGATGAACAGCGTTCGATCCGTGTACTGAGCCCATTGTGTTGGCGTCTCCCACACACGTGCGTAAACGATCGCCTCCGCCATACGCGAGGGCAGCCGGCTCTTCATTTCCTCGTAGAAGTACTTCGCCTGATTCTCCGCCGACGGCTCGATGGTATCGAACGGCGGCAGGTCATTGAGGTTGTTGTGATCCAGATAGTCGGCCAGCTCACGAAGGTTCCGTTTGATGTCGACGAAATCGAATGCAATGCCGGACTTGTCCAGAACCTCCGTCGCGAGCGCCAGTTCAACCACGTAGCGATGGCCGTGCAGACGCTCGCACTTGCCCTGGTAGTGACGCAGGAAATGCGCGCTGTCGTAATGTGCCTGTACGCTGACAATGAACATGCCTATGCCCGTTCCACCAGAATGTTCGGTACCGACGTATCCGCAGGCCGCGTGACGGCGAACAGCACCGCGTCCGCCACCGCAACCGCGCCCAGCATCTGCTCACGCGCCGGCAGGCCCGGATTGCGATCCCGGTCGACGTCATCCCACAACCGCGTATCCGTGGCGGCCGGTTCGACGAAGGTCGCGCGCACCCCCGTCCCGCGCAACTCGGCGGCCAGCACCGCGTGCAGGCCGCGCACCCCGAATTTCGACGCGCTGTACGCGCCGTTCGACGGGAATGCCTGACGCCCGGCCACGGACCCGATCGTGACGATATCGCCCGCGCCGCGCGCCAGCATGCCCGGCAGGAACGCGTGCACCAGCAGGAATGCGGCACGCAGGTTCACGGCCACCATCCGGTCGAACGCGTCCACACTCGTCTCCGAGAGCGGCGCGAGCGCAAACGCGCCCGCTGCGTGCACCACGATGTCGGGGCCCTGCTGCTGTACGCCGGTCACGGCATCGACCACGGCAGCGAGGCCGGACTCGGTGCTCACATCCGCGGCCACGGCCACACCTCCGAGCCGCTCTGCGGCCTCGCGCACGCTCTGCGCGGTGCGGGCGACCAGCACGACGCGGGCTCCTGCCTCTGCCAGCGCCTCCGCCGTCACCCGCCCGATGCCGCCCGTGGCACCGGTCACGATGGCGGTCCGGCCCTCGAGCGATCGCCCGGCATCACGAGACGATGCCATTGATCGATATCAGACGGAGGAACTCATCGCGCGTCCTGATGTCATCCAGGAACACGCCCTTCATTGAGCTCGTGATCGTCTTCGAGTTCTGCTTCTCCACACCCCGCATCATCATGCACAGATGATACGCCTCGATGATCACGCCGACGCCCTGCGGTTCCAGTACGTCGGTCAGGGCGTCCGCGATCTGCGACGTCAGGCGCTCCTGCACCTGGAGCCGACGCGCGAACACCTCCACGATCCGCGGCACCTTCGACAGCCCGACGATGCGGCCGTTCGGGATATAGGCCACGTGCACCTTGCCGAAAAACGGCAGCATGTGATGCTCGCACATCGAGTACATCTCGATGTCCTTCACGATGACCATGTTGTGGTGGTCCTCATCGAACAGCGCATCGCCGAGCACTTCGCGCACACCCATGCCGTGTCCGCGTGTCAGCCACGTCAGGCTCTTCTCTACGCGCTCCGGCGTCCTCAGCAGACCCTGCCGCGCCGGGTCCTCGCCCAGCCGCACCAGCATCTCGCGCACCAGGTCCCGGAGCGGCACACCACTGAGGTCGGGCCCTGCCAGGTTCTCACTCACCGCAGTACTCCACGTAATTGCGCGGCGTCTCCCACAGCACCAGCCGCTCCAGTTGTACCCCCGCCGGCAGCGCCGGCGTGAGACGCTGCCATATCGCCACCACCAGATTCTCCGTCGTCGGGTTGCGGCCGTGGAGCCAGTCCACGTCCAGATTCAGGTTGCGGTGGTCCACGTCCGCGAGCACCAGCCGCTCGACCGTATCACGCAGGTCCTTCAGATCGTAAACGAAGCCCGTGCTCTCATCGACTTCGCCCGCCACCGTGACATCCAGCTCGTAGTTGTGGCCGTGCCAGTTCGGGTTCGAGCAGTCGCCGAACACGCGCCGGTTCTCTTCCGGTGTCCAGTCCTCCCGGCCCAGCCGGTGCGCCGCACTGAAATGCACGCGGCGTGTCACTTTTACTCGCGCCAATTTCCCCTCACCCTGCTCTGAAGTCCGCGTCATTCTATTCCCGATCTTGCGGCCACGACAGGTCGCGACACGTAATGGGGGAGTGGGAGTGGGAGTGGGAGTGTCAGAGGGCGTGGGTGTGGAAGGGTGCGTGAGTGGGCTTGGGTTAGGCCGGCATGGACACCCCCACCCCACCCCCCTCCCGCACCCTTCAACACTCCCACTCCCACTCCCATTTCCGTATAAACGAATCACCGGCCCGCGCAGGTGCGCGGGCCGGTGACAGAGACGTACCGAAGGTTTTTTTGGAGCCCAGTCGAGATCGACTGGCGACCTCCCCTGACCATCCGCCTTCCTCCGTGGAGGCATGGCGTCCGACCTGGGAGCCGGCCCCAAATGAAGTTGCTGTAGGCCCAAAAAGTATTCCTTCAGTACGCCATTCCGAACGACTTGAATGTAGCCGGATGTGCAGTCCAAGTCAATGCAAAAACCGCCTCGTGCGGCACCGCTCACGGCGTGATGTGCGGCCTCGTGTGATAGAGCACCTGGACGGTCGATATGTCGCGCTGTGAGAGCGTCGCGCGCGTCGGCACGCCTTCCGCCATCAGGTCCTGCGGATGCGGTGAATGGCGGCCGATCCCGAGGGCATGGCCCAGCTCGTGGATGACCAGCCGCTCGACCGTCTCGCCACTCCCCGACTGCGTGCCGAGGATCGTGATCACGAAGCGCACACCGCCGCCACCGCCCGCGAGCAGGGGGAACACCTTCAGGCGCGTGCGGTCGGCATCAGCGCGGCAGAACGTCGTCACTGCGATCGACACGACGGGCGGACACTCCGACATGTCGACGGGCGACGGCTCGTCGGACCAGCGCAGCAGCACATCGGCGTCGTTCACCGACGCGACCGGTACCAGTTCGTACTCGCCATACAGCGCATGACGGTTCCATACCACCACGCCGGTCGCGAGTGAGCCGGACAGCTGGCCTGCGCGGGCGCCGGCTGCATCCTCGGCGTACACCCGCACGCGCGTACCGGACGGCCAGCGCAGCACCTCCGGCGGCGTCGTTACCAGCCTGAAGTCGTAGATGTCACCGATCGATTCCGGCGGAATGACCGGGCCTTCGCATGCCGTGAAAATCGCCGCGGCCAGTACGGGCACGAAGCGCCTCATTGTCCCACCTCCAGAAGCCGCACACGCGCGGACAGGGACAGACGCGTCACGCTGCCGTCCCGCCCGCCCGCCGCCCGCAGGACAGGTGTGCTGAACCGGTGCGTCTGCGCAGCGCCCACCAGCGCCAGCCGGTTCTGCCACAGACCCGGCGTCCACGCCCCGCTCACCTCCAGCACGGCCGCGGCATCGCTGCCATCCGCGAACAGGCCCGCGCCGTCCGACCGGTACCAGATCAACCCCACACCCGCACCCAGCTCGACCGCCGGGCGCACGGCCCACGCGGCCTGGATCATCGTCTGGAGCACGTTCAGGTCCTGGATCGGCCGCGTGCCCGCGCTGTCCTCCGCCCTGAGTTCCGTCGGTGACCATGACAGGTCCAGACCGAGCGTCGCGGTGGGCCAGAATCCCGCCCGCACGCCCGCCGCCAGCAGGGGCCCGACCGCGGGCACCGCCCGCACTTCCGTGTCCACCGGCGCCCCGAGCGCCTGCGCAACCTGTGCGGTGGCCACCAGGTCGGTCACCAGCGCCGATGAACCGGCGGCCCCGGCGCGCGCATAGAGATCCACGCGCTGCGCCGAGGCCGCTTCCGCAGACATCAGGCATATAAAAAAGAACGGGACGGCCGTTGCAAGCAACGACCGCCCGTCCCTACCGCGGCGCTCTCCCCGGAGTTCCCGCTCGCCGCGGATGACCATGTTGTGCCAGGCATAAGGGCAGGAACGTTGCCAGCGTCTCTTGATTCGCATAACTCGTTGTTTTGTAAGGACTTCACATGTTTCTGGGCCGCGGCGCCAGGCCGCGGATCCGGTACTTACTGCGCAGTTTCTGCGACTTCTTGCACGAAAACACCAGAATAGACGGATACACGCGCGGGGAGCAAACAGTGCCCGGCGTGCCACGGGTTCAGGTCGGGCGTGCCGAACTTGGCGTGCCGGACTTGGCGTGCCGGACTTGGCGTGCCGGACTGGTTCAGGTCGGGGGGGCGAAGGTGTCGGGGGCTGTGAGGCGTATGGGATGGCAGTTGTGAAAAAGCGCGGCACCGGTTCCCCCGGCGCCGCGCTCCTCACCCTCAACGGCCTGTCCTTGCGAACAGCCGATTACATGCCCGTCGTGGTGGTGCGGAGTGTGTCACCCAACAGGGTGTCCATCGGCATCATGGTGTCCATCGGCTGTGCCGGTGCGGGCGCCGGCGGCGGCGGCGGCGTGAGTTCATCCACCGGCTCGATGTACGCATCATTGTCGGCATCGCCGCAGGCGGAGATACTGAAGACGGCCATGGCCGCTATGGTCAGGAACGAGCGCTTCATACAGAATCCTCCGATGAGGGTACGGGTGTGCGACGCCGAAGCGTCTGCTCTGGCAATCGGACCTGCGCCGCTCACGCCGGTCCGTCGCTCCTTTCAGGAGCATTTGCGACAGCGAGTATGCGGTGAAGCTGTCGCAGTGTCAATTCGAACTCCGCCGTGTATCCGGGTGTCGAAATGCCCCCGGTTCACGGGCGCCAGGTGTTGATGCGAGAAGGGTGCCACCGGGTATGTTTCTTGCCCCCGCAGAGCCTGAACGTCAACGACAAAGAGCATTCGCGTGGCAGTCCTGATTGCGTCGTATCTGTTTCTGGTTTTCGTGCTACCGATAACGCTGAGCGCGTTGGTCAGCTACCGCGCCCTGCCCACTGGCTGCGACTGCGCGCACTGTGGTGCACGCACGGTGCGGCTGGTCTCGCGCGCGCTTCGCATCGCGAGCGCACTGAAGCGTCGAACGCACCTCCACCGGCGCTGGTGTCTCGAATGCGGATGGGAAGGCGTGGTCCGAATGGACATGCGACGCCCGCACGCAGTCGGCGCGCGCAGCCCCGCACGAGCGCCCCACTCCGTGCAGCGTACTACGCAGACGCTGGACGTGCGATCGATGGAACTGGATGGCGCGGCATGGCGGGTGATGCTGCAGTGCTGGGGAAACACGGGCGTATTTTACGGCCGCTTCGTGTTCGTCGCTCCCAGCGGCAGGTTGTGGCTGGACGCGGTGGAGTCCTTCAGCGGGTCGAACCAGTCGGATGTGCTGGGTCAGGCACTCTCGCTGCCCCCGGTTCTGCTGGAGAACCGGCTGCGACGGCTGGTGAACAGGATCTGAGCGGCAGGACCCGATACGGTACACGCCACTCAGCCCCGTCCGATGTCAGGGTGCAGTGCCGTCGCCGGGAACGCAGTCGGCGGCCCGGGCGGCCTCGCGCAGCATTTCACGGCGGGCCTTGTACTTCAGCTTACGGACAGCGTCCTCGAGCGGCAGCCAGGCGAACTGGCTGGCCTCGTGGGCGGACAGTTCGACCTCGACGCTGGTGGACTCGGCAAGGAAGTAGGTCACTTCCTTCCGTATCAGGGTTCGGCCGTCGCCTTTCCCCGATGTGAACCGGTACTCTTCACGATGCTGAAAGTCGTCGATCATGCGAATGACCTCGCGGGCGAGGCCGGTCTCCTCGTGCAACTCGCGGAGTGCGGCCTCGGCGAGGGTTTCGCCGGCATCGACGCCGCCTTTGGGGAACTCCCAGAGCGGCCGTTTTGTGAGACGCGAGAGCAGCAGCAGAAAGCGACAGCCGTGACTACTGCGATGGAATACAATGACGCCTGCGGACTTGTCTCTTCGGTAGCGCATCGGATGCAGGCTCGATTGTGGCAAGGGGCGGCGAAGCTATGCGCGAATGCGCACGAGTGTCAAGGAACGGGCATTGCACACCCTGTCGGCCATGACTGATACGAAATTCGATCAGGTAGGGGACGCGGCTGAGTCGGAGCAGGCTGCACGCGAGATCACCACGCTGGGAGAAGCACCAGCGGATGACGCAGCGGTGTTGCGATCGGTAGGGGACCTGCGCGGTGTGCGGGTCGAGGACGCGAGCGGACTTCTGGTCGGTACGTTGTGGGGCGCGCTGGCGGAGGCGGAAACGGGACTGCTCCGGTACGTCGACCTGGAGCTCGATTCGATGGACCGCCATATCCTGGTGCCGATCGGGCACGCGCGAGTGCTCGCCGAGGACCCGGACGGACCCTGCATCCAGTTGCGGGCTGCGCTGCTCGAACAGCTGGAGCAGGTACCGCCGTTCGCCGCGGAATCGGCACATATTGACGATCCGTACGAGCGCGCGCTGCTGGAAGCCTACGGTCGCACGTTCTCCGGTGAGCGCTATTATGCACATCCGGCCTACGACCACAGCGGCATCTACGTCGGCGAGCATCCCGTGGTGTCGGGTGACAGCTCCCCGTCAAGTTCTCTGAGCCGGCTCTCCTATCTCACGGGGTGGCGGGTGGCATCGGGCGAAACCGACATCCGCGGTTGGCCGCTCGTGCTGGCCGGCGACGGCGCGCGCCTGGAGGTAGGGGATCTGATCGTGGACACGGAGGCGGAGAGCGTACGCTACGTCGTGGTGCCACTGCCGGAGGACCAGGGGGCGCGCCTGATCCCCATCGGATTCCTGCGGGTCGATGCAACCGCGAAGAAGGTGGTCGCCGAGGGATTCACCGCCGAGGACGTTGCCGGACTGCCGGCATACGATGGCGGCGGTGTGACGCGGGTCGCGGAAGACGCATTGAACGCAGCGCTGCGCCGGACGTTCGCGGGCGCGCGTCGCTATCTGCTGCCCGATTTCCGTGGCTGATTGACACGGCAGGACCGCGCCGGCATCTTGGCGCCCCATGATTCTCAGACTTGCTGCAGTATGTGAGCGCGCACAGGAGCGGCCCGACGGCCGCCTCGATCTCTCCGGAATCTTCAATGACCTGAGTGCTCCGGGCTTCCCTGCGATGCAGGAGCACATGACCGTCGTGTTCGTGGTCGAATGGGAGGCCGACGAGACGGGCGAGCTTCCGCTGCGCGCAGACATGATCGACGAGAGCGGCCGCAAGCTGCTCACGATCCAGGGCCACACACAGGTGGAAGCGCGCAGCGCCGACCGATCTCCGCCCCAGACCCGTCTGATCATGCCCCTCGAGAAGGTCGTCTTCCCCAAACCCGGCCGCTACCGCTTCGAACTCGTCGCCGGTGGCGACGTCGCCGACGCGTGCTCGTTCTTCGTCGGTCAGGTCACGGCATAGCTCCAGGCTCCATCTCAGGCGACGGCGGACGGAGTCGCCGAACCGTCGGCTAAGGACCCCGCACTGCGGGCACGGGTATGATCTGCCCGTACGCCGGGAGTCTTGGAGGTTGCGCGTGGAAGCTCGGGTCCAGCCGGATGACACACAGGACGTGGTGCGCGTTCTCGCCGCGCTGTCGGACGTGAACAGGTATCGCATCGTGGAACTGCTGGCGACAGCCGGTGAGTTGTCGTGCGGCACGATCGGCAATGCACTGGGCATGTCGGCCTCCCTCATCTCCCACCATCTGGGAGTGCTGGAGGGTGTGTGCATCATACAGCGACGCAAGGATGGACTGTGGACACTGAACCGCCTGCGCCGCGACGAACTGGCGCGCCGGCTCTCAGGGTTGCAGCGGATCGTAGCACCGGACAGCTAGCGTTCAGATGACTTACCCGCCGCGTCCGTCCGGACACGGCGTTTCGGTTCCACACGACAGTACATCGGAGTCCGTCCATGCATGCTGAAGAGCGTGGTGCGCGCGGTGACGCAGGCACCGGGGTCGACGGTCATTCGGGCGTCCCACTGCACACGAAGATTCTGCTGGGCCTCGCGCTGGGAGCTGCAGCGGGCATTGCTGCGAACTGGTTCGCACCCGATGCAGCGTGGGTGGAATCGATAGTGACGTACATCGCGCAGCCGGTCGGCCAGGTCTTCCTCGGCATGCTGTTCATGGTGGTGATGCCGCTCGTCTTCACTACTCTCGCGCTCGGCGTCGCCGGCCTGGGCGACCTGAGCAGCCTCGGTCGCGTCGGCGGCAAGACGATCGGGTTCTTCCTGTTCACCACTGCGTGCGCAGTGGTGCTCGGCCTGACACTCGCGAACGTCGTCGCGCCCGGCGCCAGCATCGATCCCGGCGTCCGCGCAGCGCTGCTCGCCGAATACTCGACGCAGGCAGCAGACCGGGTCGTGGCATCGGAGAACACGGGATTCGGCATTCAGACATTCATCAACATCGTACCGCGCAACCCGCTCGCGGCCGCAGTCAACGGCAACATGCTCGGCGTCATCTTCTTCACGCTGATGTTCGGCATTGCACTGACGCGCATACCGAAGGAACTCTCCGCTCCCGTCATTCGCGGGCTGGAAGGCGTCGCGCAGGCAATCATCGAGATCATTGGCTTCGCAATGAAACTCGCACCTTACGGCGTGGCCGGACTGATTTTCTCGGTCACATCGCAGTTCGGCTTTGACGTGCTGCGATCACTCGCGCTGTACGTCGTCATGGTGCTGCTCGGCCTCGTCATTCATCAGTTCGGCACGCTGGCCCTCATCGGCACGTTCCTCGCCGGTGTATCTCCGCGCGTTCTATACCGCCGCGCGCGTTTCATGATGATCACCGCGTTCTCGACGTCGAGTTCAAACGCGACCATGCCGACCACGCTGCGCACCGCCGAGGAGGAGTTCGGCGTGCCGCGCGAGATCGCCGGCTTCGTGATTCCTCTCGGCGCGACCATGAACATGAACGGCACGGCGCTGTTCGAGGGCATGACCGTGCTGTTCCTGGCGCAGGTCTTCGGCATCGATCTCTCACTCGGCACACAGCTGATCGTTGTCGTCATGTCGATCATCACCGCGATCGGCGCCGCCGGCGTCCCGGGCGGTTCCATCCCGCTGCTCGTGATGATCCTCGTAATGGTGGGTGTGCCCGGCGAAGGCATCGCGCTCATCCTCGGCGTCGACCGCATCCTCGACATGGCGCGCACCGTCCCGAACGTGACGGGCGACCTGCTTGCATCCGTGGTCGTCGCACGCAGTGAGGGCTTCGCCCTCGTGCCGGCCACGGCGCCAGACTTCTCCACGGAGGCGGCGCTCGAGGCGGCGGGGATCGTGGTGGTGGATAAGCAGATCGCGTGATGTTGGTAGAGCTGCGGGGTGAGCTGCGGGGTGAGCCTGCGGGGTGAGCTGCGGAGTGGGCTGCGGGGTGAGCTGCGGGGCTGATTGCCGCACGCGCACATGGCCAGGTTCATGGCGCCCCGCGCGCGTATCGCGTCGCGGTGCCCGCTTGTTCGCCGCATGGCAAGCAGCGGCGCCGTCACCCTGTACCCACGCCCGACTCAACCTGACCTGGTGGCAGGTTCACGGCGCCCCATGCAGTCAACCGTCGTCCGCGCCCGAATCAAATACGGCCTGGGGCGAAGCTGACGGCTTCCGGGGCCGTCAACCACACTCCGGCCCACGAAAACACACGGGTGGGGTATAGTTCACGGCGCGCCACAGGCCCCCACGGCCCCCCGCCCTCCCGCAGCGCCACCCCGTGCCCCCGCACGACACCCGAAGTCGCATGTTCCGGCGACAACGCCCTGTCCGTGTAACGCCCGCAGCGTCGCCAGCAACCCCAGGCCGGCCCCGATCCCGCAGTCCAACCCGCAGTCCCGCCAGCACCCCAACCCGGCCGCGATCCCGCAGTCCAACCCGCAGTCCCGCCAGCACCCCAACCCGGCCGCGATCCCGCAGTCCCGCGGCAGCCCCGCCCGAGTCAGTTCCCTCCCGGCACCCCCGGCTCCGTCATCCCCCTCGCATCCAGCACCCGATCCAGTTCCTCATCCGGCAGCGACCCCCGTTCCTGCGCCACCTGCCTCGCCGTCTTCCCTTCCTTGAACGCCTGCTTCGCGATGGCGGCCGCTTCATCGTATCCGATCGTCGGCGCGAGTGCCGTCGCGAGCGACAGGTTGCCCTCGAGAAGTTCGCGGCAGCGTTCCTCGTTGGCCGTGATGCCGTCGATGCACTTTTCGGCGAACACGCGGGAGACGCTCGACAGCAGCGAGATCGATTGCAGCAGCGCGTGCGCCATCACGGGCATCATCACGTTCAGCTCGAAATAGCTGCCCTGGCCGCCGACCGAGATCGTGGTGTTGTTGCCCATCACCTGCGCGGCGACCATGGTCACGGCCTCCGGGATCACGGGGTTCACCTTGCCGGGCATGATGCTCGACCCGGGCTGTATGGCGGGCAGCATGATTTCGTTCAGCCCGGCGCGCGGACCGCTGCCGAGCAGGCGGATGTCGTTCGCTACGCGCATCATCGATACGGCGATCGTGTTCAACGCCCCGTGCGCATACACGATGGTGTCGCGCGTGCCCTGCCGCTCGAAGTGATTCTCCGCCTCCCGGAACTCGATTCCCGTGCTTCGGGCGATGCGCGCGATGGCCTTTTCGGCAAAGTCTGGCGGGGTGTTGATGCCTGTGCCGACCGCGGTTCCACCGAGCGGCAGCTCGATCAGGTCCCGCTCGGCTGCGCGCAGCCGACGGATGCCGAGGTCGATCTGCGCCGCGTACCCGCTGAACTCCTGGCCGAGCCGAACGGGTGTCGCGTCCATCAGGTGGGTGCGACCGGACTTGACGATGTGATCGAACTCCCGCGCTTTCGCGTTCAGCGAGTCACGCAGCTGCTCGAGTGCCGGTACCAGTTCCGCCTGAATGCTCACGCACGCCGCTACCTGCATGGCCGTGGGGATCACGTCATTCGACGACTGGCCGGCGTTCACATGGTCGTTGGGATGGATCTTGGTGTTCCCGGCAAGCTGCGTGGCACGGGTGGCGATCACTTCGTTCGCGTTCATGTTCGTCGAAGTGCCGCTGCCCGTCTGGAAGATGTCGAGCACGAAGTGCGCGTCGTGGTCGCCGCGGATCACCTCGTCCGCAGCCTGCACGATCGCCTTTGCCGTGCCATCCTCGACCTGGCTCAGTTCTGCGTTCGTCTCGGCGGCCGCCTTCTTGATGATACCGAGCGCGGCGATGAATGAACGCGGGAATCGCAGGTTGCTGATCGGGAAGTTCTCCACCGCCCGCTGCGTCTGTGCGCCCCAGAGCGCGTCCGCCGGAACCTGCATCTCGCCGAGCGAGTCCTTTTCGGTCCTGTGCTTCGCCATTTCTCCGCCAGTACGGGGTGTCGTCGCTGCAATCATGGTGTCGCTACTTCGGCCGTGACGGCCGCACTTCTATACGGCTGGGCAGGGTGCGCTCCGGCGTGGCCAGCAGATCCATCACGATCTGCGCGATGTCCTCCGCACCGACCTTCCACTCCTCGCCCGTCGTGCCGCTACCGCTGGGGTGCGAGAACTCGGTCGCCACGCTGCCGGGCATGATGTAGCTCACCCGGACGCCGTCATGCCGCACTTCCTGCATCAGTGCTTCACTGAATCCGATCAGTCCGAACTTGCTCGCATTGTACGCGGCTCCGCGGGGAAACGCGTTCTTGCCGGCGAGGCTGCCGATGTTGATGATCCAGCTCGTGCCCCGCTTCTTCAGGTGCGGCAGTGCGGCATGGCTGCAGTAGAACAGGCTGTTCAGGTTGGTCTCGATCACTGCGTCCCAGTCTTCGACACTCATGTCCGCGACCGTCGCGAAACGGCCGATGCCGGCATTGTTGACCAGGATGTCGATGCCGCCCAGTTCCGCTGCCGCGCGCTCGATCAGCGCCTCGCAATCCTCGCGGGAACGCACATCGCAGCGCACGCCGATGACCGTCGCGCCCGCATGCCTTTCCGTCAGGTCGCGGGCTGCGCGCTCCACGTCTTCCGCCGTGCGTGCGCCGATGGCGACAGCGGCGCCCGCGCCGGCCAGCGCCTCGGCGATCGCGAAGCCGATGCCGCGGCTTCCGCCCGTGACCACCGCTGAACGGCCCTTCAGATCCACCTTCATCACATCCTCCTCTGTCCTTCGCGAGTCCGATCTTAATTGCCGCGGGGCTGGACCGCTACTATCGTTCCGCCATGGAAACTGCTGGCAGAATTGCGCTCGTCACGGGCGGCGCGCGACGGGTGGGCCGCGCCCTCAGCCTCGCCCTCGCGGAGGCGGGCTGCGATGTGGTGATCAACTACAACGAATCCGCGGACGAAGCGGTCGCTACGGCATCAGACATCGAGCGGCTCGGCCGCCGCGCTCTCGCCGTGCAGGCGGACGTGTCACGGAGCGACGATATCGCGCGGCTCGTGCGCGAGACGGAACGGACGTTCGGCCGCCTCGACATCCTCGTCAACAATGCGTCGCTGTTCGAGCGCGCGCCGGTTGCCGACATCAGCGAGGACGACTGGGACCGCGTGCTCGGCGTAAACCTGCGCGGACCGTTCTTCCTGTCGCAGGCAGCCGCACCGCTCATGCGCTGCGACGGCGGTGGCCTGATCGTCAACATTGTCGACCTGTCGGCGCTTCAGCCGTGGCCGTCATTCGCCCACCACGCGGTCTCGAAGGCCGGACTGCTCCACCTGACACGGGTCCTCGCTCGTGCACTCGCACCGGACATCCGCGTGAACGCCATCGCGCCCGGTACCGTACTGCCGCCGGAGAATACCGAGGGCGAGGATGGCAGTGAGCGGCGCGTCATCGAGCGCAGCGGCAATACCGACGATGTGACCCGCGCCCTCCTCTACCTCGTCCGGTCCGATTTCGTGACGGGCGAGAACCTGATCGTTGACGGTGGAAGGATGCTGCTCTGACGGTGTAGCAGGTCGCATGAGATCACTACTGCTGCTGCCGGCGCTCGGCGCCGCCCTGTTCGCCGGCTGTTCCGGGTCCGCATCCGCGCAGAGCTGCCCGAGCGTGGAAGCGCTCCGTCAGTACAGGCCTGCAGAAGCGACACGGGTGTACGCGGTCGACGGCTCATTGCTCGCCGACCTCTCGCCCGAGCGACGCGTGGTCATCGATCTCGATGATGTCCCCCCGACCGTCAGCAATGGCTTCGTTGCCGTGGAGGACCGCCGGTTCTGGCAGCACGAGGGCGTTGACCTGCGCGGCGCCGGTCGCGCCGTGTGGCGCAATATCACGTCGCTGTCGATGTCAGAGGGCTTCTCCACCATCACCATGCAGCTCGCGCGCAACGTCTTCCCGGACGAGCTGCCGCGCTCCGACAAGGTCCGTCGCAAGGTCTGTGAGATCCGCCTCGCCGGCAGCATCGAGGACGAATTCGCCAAGCGTGACATCCTCCGGATGTACATCAACCAGGTCTACTTCGGCGATGGCCGCTACGGCATCGAGGAGGCTGCGCGCGGCTACTTCGGCAAGCCCGCCCGCCGCCTGACGATCTCGGAGGCAGCAACGCTCGTGGGACTCGTGAAGAACCCCGAGGGATACAACCCGCGGAAGCACCCCGCCCGCGCGATCGCGCGCCGCAATGTCGTGCTGGACGTGTTCGTCCGCGAACAGGTCGTGAGTGCGGGCGATGCACAGACGGCGAAGACCGACTCGCTCACGATCGCGCCGCCGCCAGAGGCGTCGGGCGCCGCTCCATACTACGTTGCCGCCGTGCGCCGTGAACTGCGCGAGCGCTTCGGCGAAGGCTCGGATGTCAAAGGCCTGCGCGTCTTCACGGGTCTCGATCCCGCTCTCCAGAAGGCGGCGCAGACTGCGCTCGTGACGCAGCTCGAGCGCATCGAGAGTGGTGCGTACGGGAAGTGGAATCACGCGAAGCCGGCGGCCGGCACTCGTCCTGGACCGGCGCAGGGGAGCGGCTCGCCGTATCTGCAGGGCATGGTCATCGTGATGGACATCCTGAGCGGTGAGATACGAGCATTTGTCGGTGGACGTGATTTCGCGCACTCGTCGTACGACCGTGCGTTCCACGCGCGCCGCCAGCCGGGGTCGACGTTCAAGCCGATCGTGTATGCGACAGCGCTCCAGCGCGGGCTCTCACCGGCTTCGCGGATTGCGACGACACCGGTGGAAGTCGCACTCGGTCGCGCGGCGTGGCGACCGGACGATCTCGTGGCGGACAGCGTGACATCGCTTTCGCTGCGCGATGCACTCGTGCTTTCGTCGAACAACGGCGCGGTGCGTGTCGGTGAATGGGCCGGCATAGGACGCGTGGCGGAGATGGCGAAGACACTCGGACTCAGCACCCCCGTCCCGCATTACCCGTCCATACTGCTGGGCTCCGCAGAGGTGATCCCCGCCGAGTTGACGGCCGCGTACGCTACACTCGGCAACGGCGGCTTCCGCGTGGTGCCCGTCCTGATCTCGCGCGTCGAGGATGCGCATGGCCGCGTGCTGTGGAAGACACCCGATCGTACGGAGCGCGTCATCGACAGCAGCGTAGCATACCTCACCACGTCGCTCATGGAAGACGTCATCGACCGCGGTACCGGCACCGCCGTGCGCGACGCCGGGTTCTGGCTGCCGGCCGCCGGCAAGACCGGCACGACCAACGACGCGAAAGATGTCTGGTTCGTCGGCATGACACCGGACCTCGCCGCCGGCGTGTGGCTCGGCTTCGATCAGCCCGCGCAGATCCTGCCGCGCGCGTTCGGCGGCACGCTCGCTGCCCCCGTCTGGGCGGCGACGATGAAGGCGGCGTACGCTTCGCGTCCCACACCCGCCGCATGGCGTGCGCCGGCGACGCTCGTCAGCGCGCCGATCGACGCGCTCACCGGCCAGCTCGCCACGCCGAACTGCCCGCCCGACGACGTGCGCATCGAGTACTTCGCCGCCGGTACCGAGCCCGGCGACTTCTGCGACACCCATCCCCACGGCCTGATGGACCGCATGCTGCGCGGGCTGCGCCTCCGCCGCTAGACACGGTGTGCTGCAGCAGAAGCGGCTCGAGGCGGCCGCATGCAGGATTGATCACGCTCAGGAGGCGGGCGCCTCTGCAGTCTCGAGCACGGGGCTCTCGCCATGACCGTGGTGAGCCAGCCAGCGCTCGGCCTCCAGCGCCGCCATGCAGCCCGTACCCGCTGCCGTGATCGCCTGCCGGTAGTAGCTGTCCATCACGTCGCCCGCGGCGAATACGCCGTCCACGCTCGTGACCGTGCGCCACGGCTCCGGCGTGCGTATGTACCCACTCGGGTGCAGCGCGATCTGGCCATCGAGGAACGCCGTGTTCGGGGTGTGACCGATGGCGACGAACAGGCCGCCGATCTCGATCTCGCGCGTCTCGCCGGTGCCCGTGTCCTCGAGACGGAGGCCGGTGACGTGCTCGTAACCGAGCACTTCCAACACCTGGGTGTTCCACAGCACCCGTACCTTCGGGTGGTTGAGAACACGGTCCGCCATGATCGGTGAAGCACGGAACTCATTGCGACGATGGATGACGAGGACTTCGCTCGCGAACTTCGTCAGATACAGCGCTTCCTCCATCGCGGAGTCGCCGCCGCCCACCACGGCCAGGACACGGTCGCGGAACAGCGGCAGCGCGCCGTCGCACACCGCGCAGGCCGACACGCCGCCGCCGCTCTGCGCCAGCCGCTCCTCGTTCGGCAGGCCCAGCCAGTTGGCACGCGCTCCCGTCGCGACGATCAGCGACAGCGCCTCCACCGGATCGCCATAGTTCGGCGTCACCGCGAACGGGTGGCGACCCAGTTCCACCCTCGTCACGGCCTCCTGAATGACCCGCGTGCCGAACCGCACCGCCTGGTCCTTGAACCGCTCCATCATCTCCGGCCCGGTCACGCCCTCCGGGAACCCCGGATAGTTTTCCACCTCCGTCGTGAACATCAGCTGCCCGCCGGGCAGCATGGTCCGGCTCGGCTCGCCCTCGAACACGAGCGGGCGCAGGTTCGCGCGTGCGGCGTAGATCGCGGCGGTCCAGGCGGCGGGGCCCGATCCGATGATGACGAGAGTCTCTGTCTGCGGCATGACGTCTTCTACTGCCAGCGTGATCTCCGTTCCACTACCCGTACGAACTCCGGCGCCGTGGCGACGGTTCCC
Organism: Gemmatimonadota bacterium; assembly: GCA_018224305.1. Taxonomy (GTDB): domain Bacteria; phylum Gemmatimonadota; class Gemmatimonadetes; order Longimicrobiales; family RSA9; genus SH-MAG3. Next base: position 8,555 of record JAGTUV010000286.1, on the reverse strand, counting down.
CCGCAACATAATTTCACACCACCCCGCCCAGCAACGCGGCAACAACAAATGGCGCGGGCCTTGCCTCGATACTACCTTAGCCACCCATTCCAGAGGATACCGGCACTGATGCCATTGCCCGAATCGCCCGTCTTTCCGGAAAGCGAGATCGAAGGCCTGATCACCGCTCTGCGCGGTGTCCTGGCCGCCCGGGTAACCCTCGGTACGCTCGGTCACATCGAGGAAATTCATGTGCTGGCCGCGGAACAACTGCACCCGAAACAGATCGTTCGCAATATCGAATCGGCCTTGAGCGCGGGCCTCGGAATCGCCGTGGACCGCCGCATGATCAGCGTGGCGCAGGTCCGTGCGGACGACGCGGACGCCTGGGCTCCCGACGATGCACCCGCGCCACAGTTGCCGCAGGACAGCCTGACTCCGGCCGGTCGTACGCAGGACGAAAAAAATGCTGTTCGGTACGTGTTCGTGGGATACGACGCCCGTACACAGCCCGACCTGGAGGCCGCATGCCGGGTCACGATCCGGCGCGGCGGCGAGGTCATCAGCGGATCGGGCGCCGGGCCCAGCACCCTGCTCGGCCGGGCGCAGGCGGCTGCGCGCGCCGTTTTTTCGGCGATCAGCGCTGCGCGCCAGGACCACGTGCTCGGGCTGGAAGGAGTTACGCTCGTCGAGTGCCATGGACGCAGCTTCGTGCTCGTCGCAGCCAACGCGGCGGCCGGCCGTGACTCGCTGCCCCTCACAGGAGCGGCTGCACTCCACCGCTCCCCGGAGGAGGCCGCCATCCTGGCGTCGCTCCAGGCGACGAACCGATGGTCGGCGATCGATGGCTGAGACCGTGACACATTTCCCGACGGCGGACGTGCACCAGATCGAGCTGCGCCTGGTCGGGGAACTGGAACGCCTGCCCGGCGTCGCCGCGGCCTCCGTGTGGCTCGACCAGGACGGCCGTCTGCGCGACGCCCGCGTTCACCTGATGCCCGGCGCCGCTCCGGCGATCGTCATCAACGGCGCGTCGCGCGTACTTCACGCCCTCGCCGTCCCGTTCGACCCGCGCGCCATCCGCACCTGCCCGATCGCGCTGCCGGACGAACTCGCGACGGCAATGCCCGGCCCGAACCGGTCACGGTTCCTGCTCCTCCAGGACCTCACGCTCACACGCGTCGGTGCTCACATCACCTGCCGCATCCAGCTCGCCCGCGACAGCACCACCGCTGCCGGCGAGGCCAGTGAACTCGACACCAGCGCGGGCCGCGCCCGCGCCGCCGCCAAGGCCACGCTGCGCGCCGCCGAGAACGTCACGGAAGGCCTCGCGCTCGGCCTCGAGGCCGCTGTCATCACATCCATGTTCGGTCGCAACTACGCCGTCGTATCCGTCGAAGCTTCGGTCGGCCGCAAGGTCGCCACGCTCTCCGGAATCGTACCCGTCGATCCAGCACGCGCAGCCGAGGAGGCCACCTGCCTCGCCACGCTACGCGCCATCGATCGCTGGATCGGCATGTAAACGAGCGGCGCCGGAAGCGCCGCTCGCCGGGAGTGGGAGATCCCGCGTCAATCGGCTAGTCTCTCCAGCCGATGAGAATCCGCTCGAGATCTTCCTTGTGACGCGTTTCTTCCGCCACCAGGTTCTCCAGCTCCACCTTCAATGCCAGCTCGCCCGCCGCTTCAGCCTGTTGAATACGCGCGGTGTATCGGGTGATCGTGTCCTTCTCGGCCTTCAGTGACAGTTCCAGCATCTCGTGATTGTTCTGGCTCAGCGTTACGGCCGCGGGTTTGGTCGTCGGAGTGCCACCCAGCGCTACGATCTTCTGCGACAGGTACTTCGCATGCTCGAGCTCGTCGGCGATCTCCGCCTCGAAAAACCCCGACAGCTCCATGCGCCCGCGGCCATTCGCCAGCCGGGAAAAGAGCAGATACGAGATGATTGCCGTGTATTCGTTCGCCAGGTCCTCATTCAGTCCCTCGAGCAGCTCCTTCCGGCCCTTGCCCGCCTTGCCTGCCCTGTCCGCCTTGCCTGCCCTGTTCGCCTTGTCCGCCTTGCCTGCCCTGCCTGCCTTGATCGCCATTAGTCCCCAACCGTTCAGGTCTCGTGGTCGTTATCAATAATAGTTATTGATAGGTGGAACGCAACTCGCCTCCCACCTGCGCAAGGAGGAGGCCTTCGGGGCGCGGGTTGAGGGGTGGGCGACTACTCTTCGCGGGCGGGGCCGACGAAGCGTTCGACCTCCTGAACGACCCGGCGCGGTTCCACGGGTTTGGCGAGGTAGCCGTCGCAACCGGCCTGAATGGCCTTCTGCCGGTCCTCTTCGAGGGCGTGCGCAGTGAGTGCGATGATGGGGATCTTGCTCGTGCCGTTATCGGCTTTCAGACGCTGCGTCGCCTCCCATCCATCGATCTTCGGTATGGAGATATCCATGAGGATGAGGTCGGGCATGTGCTCTTTCGCGCGCGCGACACCTTCCTCACCGTCGCGAGCCTCGACGACGCGGTAGCCGACATGCTCGAGGATGGTGCGATAGACGACGAGGTTGTCCTCGTTGTCTTCAACGAGCAGGATCGTCTTCTGATTGTCGCTCATGATCGGGGCGCAGGCGAAAGGATGGTCACTTTACAGGTGCGAAGCGGGATACACGAAACATGCCACGTGGGGGTCATGAGTTGCCCGGAAACGCGGCCTCTTCGGCCTGCTCCCGCTCCTTGAAGACCTTGAGGTTCGTGGAATGGCCGGGGCTGTATCGGGCCTTGGGGTTGATCTCGTGGACAGCGTGGTTGACGGCCATGGCCGCTTCGCTGAAGCCGGTGGCAATGAGTTCGAGCTTGCCTTCGTAGTGGGCAATGTCGCCGGCGGCGTAGACGCGCGGCCGGTTGGTCTCGAGGCGGTGATTGACCTTGATGGAATTGCGCTCGAGCTCGAGTCCCCAGGTGGCGATCGGTCCGAGATCGGGCTTGAAGCCGATCAATGACAGGACGGCATCGACTTCGTAGGTCTCGTCGGCATCAGTGCGGTTGTCGAAGATCGTGACCGCGGTGACGCATACATCGCCGTGGATCTGACGCACCTCGCGATGGGTGAGCAGTTCGACCTGACCGGCCTCGACGGCCTGCTCCATCATCCTCATGGAGTGCGCGTGCGCGCGGAAGCCCTCGCGGCGATGGATGATGATGAGGCGTGTCGCAGCGTCCTTCAGGTTCAGCACCCAGTCAACGGCTGAATCACCACCGCCGACGATGAGTATGCGTTTGCCCGCGTAGCGTGCGGGATCCTTGACGTGGTAGTCGACGCCCTTGCCGAGCAGTGCTTCATAGCCGCTGCACTCGAGCACGCGGGGGGCGAACGCGCCCTTGCCGCCAGCGATGAGCACTGCACCGGTGGGATAGCGTCCGCGGTCGGTGGTTACAAAGTAACCGTCGCCGTCACGGATGAGTTCCTCGACCTGTTCCTCGAGGCGCACATCCGCGCCGAACTGCGTGCCCTGCTCTGCAAGGTTGGCGGCGAGGTCGCGCGCGAGAATACGCGGGAATCCGCCGACATCGTAAATGTACTTTTCCGGATACAGCGCCGTGAGCTGCCCACCGAGTTCGGGAAGCGAATCGATGATGCGGCACGATACGCCGCGCAGTCCGGCATAGAATGCGGCGAACAGCCCGGTCGGGCCGCCGCCGATGATTGTGAGATCCCGTGCTTCTGCTGCCTGCATGTGCTCCATCGTCATCGCGCCCTGCGGCGTGGCCGCAATGTGGCCTCCGGGCGCAGGGGAATTTACAGGGACGGGAGACTAGCGGACGCGGAGCCGCGAGCGCAACCCATCCCCTGTGAAGGCATGCGGCAGCGCTGCCTGGTGAGGGACTGCGCGCAACGGGACGCACGATGCCCCGGCCGCGCGACGAGGCGCGCGGGCGACTATGCGGGAGGCGGCGGCGGCGCCATGAACATCGCCGAAGCGCGGTAGCGGCCCACGCCGTGCCGCAGCAGAAGCTTGATCAGCACTGCGATCGGCATGGCGATGAGCAGGCCGACGAAGCCGAAGAAGGCTCCGCCGATGGCCAGCGCGAGGATGACCCACACCGGATGCAGGCCGACCGAGCCGCCGACGATGCGCGGCCCGGCAATGGTGCCGTCGATCGTCTGCACGATGGCGAGCACGATGCCGGCGCGGATGATGATCGACAGGAAGTCGCCACTGAGCAGCGCAATGATGATGATCGGTATCGTGCTGACGATGAGGCCGAGGTACGGCACGAGGTTGAACACGCCCGCGACCGCGCCGACCAGCCCGGCGTAGGGGACGCCTGCGATCCAGAGGCCGAGCCATGTCAGGATGCCGATGAGCGTCGCCAGGATGACCTGGCCGCGCAGGAATCGCGAGAGCAGCGCGTCGTACTCCGAGGCGAAGGACAGCCATGCGTCGCGGCGCGCATGCGGCACGAGCTCCGCCACTCGATACCTCATGTTGTCGAAGTCCTTCAGCAGGTAGATCATGAGTACGGGTGTCAGTATCAGGACCCCGAGCACGGACAGGGCGAGGCCGACGCCGCGGCCGACACCGCTGACGGTGCCCCACGCGCCCTGCGCGATCGCATCCTGCCGCGACTGCACGTACTCGGCGATGCGGTCCGGGTCGAGCCAGCGGGCGATCACCTCGTCGGACAGGTACGGCAGATTCCAGCGCCGCGCACTCTCTCTCGTTACGGACAGCCACTCGACGAAGCGGGCGGCCGCCGCCGGCAGCCGCTCGATCAGCGTCTCGACCTGATTGATCAGGGCGGGTATGCCGAAGCCGATCGCGACCGCGAGCAGCACCAGCACGGGCACGACGAGCACCGCGACGGCGACACCGCGGGGCACGCGCTTCCTCTCGAGCAGGTCGGCGGCGGGGTCCAGGATGTAGGCAAGCACGAACGCGAGGATGAAGGGCACGAGCAGCGAGCCCATCGTCTCGAGCAGCCAGATGCCCAGTGCGAACGTTACCGCGATCACCACCGTCGTGTGACGCGCCGTGCCCGTGAAGGGCGCCATGAGCATGAGCAGCAGCACGTATGCGATGAGCGGCGACAGCACGGACTGGATGCTGAACAGGAACAGGACAGCGGCGGCAATGACGATCGCGCCATACACGTAGCGCCATTCGATGGGTATCTGCGTCGGCTGCATCGCTCGCCGGGTTGAATGGGTTGTGTCCGAGTCCGGGTTCAGCCTGTACGTTCGCGCATCTCCAGCGGTCCGGCCCCTGAATCCGGCAGGTTCCCCGCATCCGGCAGGTTACCCGCATCCGGCAGGTTACCCGCATCCGGCAGGTTACCCGCATCGGGCAGGTTACCCGCATCGGGCAGGTCGCCCGCATCCGGCAGGTTGCCTGTATCCGGCAGGTCGCCTGTATCCGTCAGCCAGCTTGCCGCGGCACGCATGACTTCGCGTGCATTCGAATAGCTGACGGTCTCTATCGCAATACCCGCTGAGCGCCACACGCACTCGGTGATGCCCTCCGTCAGCTGGGGCTCCGGGTCGCCCGAGGCGGATTCCACGAGGAAGAAGTGGCAGAACTTGTGGACGAGCCGGCCGCGGTCGCGGAAGTACCAGTCGATCGTCGGCAGTTGGGTGACGACTTCCAGCTCGAGTAACCCGGTCTCCTCCGAGACCTCGCGCAACGCCGCTTCGGCCGGCGTTTCCCCGCCCTCGATGTGACCCTTCGGCAGGCCCCAGTTGTTGTACGGATCGCGGATCAGCAGAAAATCGACCACTGCACCGCGGCGGAATACGACGCCGCCCGAACTCGTCTCCACCCGTGCACTGCGGGAGTTGCGACCGCGCCGACGGCCGCGAGGCGCGCGGGGCGAGTCAGCCATGGCTCTCAGCCAGGCTGCGCACGACCGTCTCCGCAATCTGCACCGCGTTCGTGGCGGCGCCCTTCCGCAGGTTGTCGGCGACGATCCACAGGTGCACGACGCCCGGCAGGTCGCGGTCGCTGCGGACGTGGCCGACATGGATCTCATCCGTGCCGGCGACATCCCGTGCGAGCGGGTCGCGGTCCGCGTCCGACACCACCAGCCCCTCGATCCCGCTGAGCGCCTCCCGTATCGCGCGCGGAGACAACGGACGTGCCAGATCCACGGTGGCCGAGATCGAATGGCCCGTCTCGACCGGCACGCGCACACACGTCGCCGCTACCGGCAGCGCCGGCAGGTTCAGTATCCGGCGCGTCTCCGCGCGGATCTTCTCCTCTTCCTCGTTCCAGCCGTCCTCCAGCCGCGGGCCGATCCACGGTATCGCGTTGCCTGCGATCCGGGCGACGAACGGCGAGTCCTCGGCCGTGCCGCCCGCCAGTTCCGCGTTCAGCGCGTCGATGCCGCCCTGCCCGGCACCGGACACCGCCTGAAGCGTCGTGATGACCACGCGCCGCAGCTCCGACTGGCGGTGCAACGCCGCCAGCGCCACAACCAGCTGGATCGTCGCACAGTTCGGGTTCGCTATGATCCCCAGCGGCCGGTCCGCTGCCGCCGCACCGTTCACCTCCGGGACCACCAGCGGCACCCGCGGATGCATACGCCACGCAGACGAGTTGTCGATCACCACCGCACCCGCGCCCGCGGCGAACGGCGCCCACTCACGGCTCCGGGTCGCACCCGCCGAGAACAGCGCAATCTCACAACCCGCGAACGCATCCGGTGTCGGCTGCCGCACCGTCCAGTCCCGACCCCTCCAGCGCACGGTGGTACCCGCGGACCGCTCCGATGCCAGCGGTACGATCTCGTCTGCGGGAAAGCCCCGGTCCTCCAGTATCCGTAACATGGTGCGGCCGACTGCGCCGGTCGCGCCCAGGACTGCAACCTTCATTCTGTTTCCTTGGCCAGGTCAAACGCTGCGTGTAACGATTGCAAGGTCTGATCCTCAACGGCGGCATCGACAAGGAACGAGATGGAAACAGATGAGGTGCCCACGGCGTGTACATCGACCCCGGCCGCCAGCAGCGCCTCCAGCGAACGCGCGTACACGCCCGGCAGGCCCGTCATGCCGCTGCCGACGAGAGTGACCTTGCTCAGCCCGCGCTGCACATCGACGGCAGCGCCGCCGAGCAACTCGACCTGTTCGTGACACAACTCGACGCAGCGGTCGATATCGGACTCGTGGATGGTGATCTGGAGCTGACGGCGGCCATCCGCGCGATCAGCGACGGCCAGCGTATCGACCGAGACGCCTGCATTTGCGAGAACGGTCATGATCGCGGTCAACGCGGCCATCGAGGGTGGCAGGCCGCGGATGGTGACCTTTGCCTGTCCACCGGCGCTTGCCAGACCGGTCAGCGCCAGTTCTTCCATGTGTCCCTTCCTTCTGGTGATGAGCGTGCCGCCGCCCGTGTCGTCGCTGAAGGACGACAGCACGCGGATCGGCACGTTGAACCGTGCGCCGATTTCGACAGCGCGGGGGTGCATGACCTGGGCACCGGACGCGGCCAGCTCGACCATGTCGTCGAAGTCGACGGCGCGAAGCACGCGCGCATCGGGCACGCGGCGCGGATCGGCCGTGTACACGCCGTCGACGTCGGTGAAGATGTCACAGCGATCGGCGCCGAGCGCCGCGCCGAGTGCAACGGCAGTGGTGTCCGAGCCTCCGCGTCCGAGCGTGGTGACCTCACGGGCCCGGCTCACGCCCTGGAATCCAGCCACGATGACAACCGCGCCGCGGCCCAGCTCGGTCCGCACTCGATCCGCACGAACTTCCTCGATCCGCGCGCCCGTGTGCGTGCCATCGGTGATGATGGCCGCCTGCGATCCGGTGAGGCTGATGGCTTCGATGCCGCAATCGCGAATCGCCATCGCGGTGAGTGCCATCGTGATGCGCTCGCCGGCCGTCAGCAGCATGTCGAGTTCGCGCGGGTGGGCTGTCCGCGCGTCCGTCGTCACGGCGGCGGCGAGCTTCGTGAGTTCATCCGTCGTGTGACCCATGGCGGACACGACGACCACGACGTCCGCACCACCCCGCCGCTCCGCCGCCACCCGCCGCGCTACTGCCTTGATGCGCTCCGGCGTGCCGACCGAAGTGCCGCCGAATTTCTGGACGATCAGGGTGCTCACTGGCGTTCGCCGGGATTCGGAACCAGGGTGCTCACTGGCGTTCGCCGGGAGGCGGAGTGGGTGTGTTAAAGGGAGTGGCCGTGGGCGCGGGAGTGCCACGCCATACTGCCTCACCCACCCCCACTCCCTTTAACACACCCACTCCCACTCCCACCCCCAATCAGTTCAAAAAATCGTCAGGTTTATATAGCGTCTCGGATTCCGACGGATATCCCGTAGCAGGGTTTGTACCTCGATGTTCGTTTCGACGAGGTTGATGTACAGGGTGGTGTCCTTCAGGAGGCGGCCGAGCGAGCCTTCACCGCGCTCGATGCCGGTCGCGATCCCGCTGACCTGACGGAACGTGCTGTCGGCGGACACGGCCGTGTTGCGCAGTTCGCGGCTCGCATCGACGAGCAGTGCCACCAGCGAGTCCGTGCGCGCGGACGTCCGCTCCACGTTACTCACGATATTGAGCAGTCGTCCGCCGGCGATGGCGCTCTCGACTT
>JAGTUV010000285.1 GCA_018224305.1 Gemmatimonadota bacterium | reverse complement strand
CGCGCCACGGGGGTCGGAGACGTGCTAGGCCGGTACCACCGGCACGGCGATGCGTGGGTATACGGGGCCGTGGTCCGGATGGTCCGGGACTTCTCGCTGCGCTACCCGCTGGTGGATGGGCGGGGCCATTTCGGTTCGGTCGATGGCGACAATGCGGCCGCGTACCGCTATACGGAGGCCCGGCTCGCACCGATCGCGATGGACATGCTGGCCGACATCGAGCGCGCCACGGTCGACTTCGCGCCTAACTTCGACGACCGTCTGCTCGAACCGAAGGTGCTGCCCGCCCGCTTCCCCAACCTGCTCGTCAACGGCTCGAGCGGGATCGCGGTCGGGATGGCGACGAACATCCCGCCGCACAACCTCGCGGAGGTCGCGGCCGCACTGAAGGCGCTGATCGCGGATCCGGACGTGACGGTGGATGATCTGCTGCACCACATACCCGGCCCCGACTTCCCGACGGGCGCGTTCATCCTCGGCTCCGATGGCATCCGCGATGCGTACACGAAGGGACGCGGCCGCATCGTCATGCGCGCGGCTGTACAGAAGGAGACCCGGCGCGGCGGTCGCGAGCAGCTGGTCGTCACGGCCCTGCCCTACAGCGTGTCGAAGGCGAAGGTCATCGAGCAGATCGCTAACGTAGCGCGCAGCGGCAAGGCGGATGACATCGCAGACCTGCGCGACGAGTCGGACCGTGACGGCATGCGCATCGTCATCGAGCTGAAGCGCGGTGCAAAGACGAAACCGATCCTCGCGACGCTGTACAAGCAGACGTATCTCCAGGCGACGTTCGGCACGATCATGCTGGCGCTCGATCACGGGGTGCCCCGTGAGTTCACGCTGAAGGAGATGCTCGAGCGGTTCCGCGACCATCGTCTCGACGTGATCCAGCGCCGGTCGCACCACGACCTCGCGAAGGCGCAGGCGGAAGCGCACATCATCCAGGGGCTGCTCGTTGCGCTCGAGTACATTGATGAAGTGATCGCAATCATTCGCGCGTCTCGGGATCAGGACGAAGCCGCGAGTGCGCTGTGCAACTCATTCGACCTGTCAGAGGACCAGGCGAAGGCCATCCTCGCCATGCGCCTCGGCCGCCTGACCGCTCTCGAGACGGACGACCTGAAGAAACAGCTCGGCGAGCTCAAGAAGTTGATCAAGCGCCTGGAGGCGATCCTGTCGAGCGAGTCGCGTCAGCTGGAAGTGCTCATCGAGGAACTGGACGACGTCGTCGGCCGCTTCGCTGACGCGCGTCGCACACAGATCATCGACAATGTCACGGAGTACGAGGTCGAGGACCTGGTCGCGGAGGAGCAGGTCGTCATCACGCTCAGCCATGAGTCCTACATCAAGCGCGTACCGCTCGACCTGTATCGCAGGCGAGTCTCGCGCGGCGGTGCGATCGCCGGGATGGACCGCCACGAGGAGGACTTCCTCGAGCACGTGTTCATCGCGGGCACACAGGACACGCTCGTGTTCTTCACGCAGGGCGGTCAGGCCCACGCCCTCGCCGTGGCCGACGTACCCGAGGCGGGACCGAGCAGCCGGGGGCGTTCGCTCGCACAGCTCATGACGATCGCGCGCGGCGACCGTGTGGCGGCGCTCATTCCCGTCCAGGAGTTCTCCGAGGACCGGCTGCTGCTGTTCCTGACGAGCGGCGGCATCGTGAAACGCACGACGCTCGACCAGTACGGCAACATCCGGAGCGGCGGCATTGCAGCGATCAGGGTGCAGGACGGCGACCGGCTGCTGGACGTGCAGGTGTCGGAGGGCACGAACGACATCGTGCTGGTCACGGGACAGGGCCGTGCGATACGGTTCCCGGAGAACGACGTGCCGTCGATGGGCCGCGTGTCACAGGGCGTGAAGGGGATCGGTCTGCGCAAGGACGACAGCGTGGTGGGCATGGCGGTGATCCGTCGCGAGGCGGCGCTGTGCACCGTCACGGAGAACGGCTACGCGAAGCGCACGCCGATGTCGGAGTATCCCGCGCAGAAGCGCGGCGGTCTCGGCACGATCACGCTCGATGTCAGTGCGAAGACGGGTCCGCTCATTGCCGCGAAGGAACTGCTCGATGGCGACGAGCTGATGGTCATCACGGCGGCCGGCGTCGCCATGCGGGTCAGCGGCGCGGACGTGCCCGTGCAGGGCAGGGCCACGCAGGGCAAGCGGGTAGTGAATGTCAGTGCTGGTGACCGCGTAGTGGAGGTGTCGAGAGTCGCGCGCGAGGGCGCCGACACGGCTGCGTCGCGCCGCACCGGCAGCACTGCCGCAGGCGACACGGGCGAGGCGGATGATGACGCGGGCGACGACGGCGCTCCGGGTGCGCCGGTCCGCGGCGGGAAACAGCTCGACCTGATGGGCTAGCGGTGCACGCGGTTGTGGAGCAGCGCTCTGTTGCGCCGGAGGGATCGGGCGGAATTACGAGCGCGGCGCGACCGCGCGGTTCAGTTCGTGATCTGTGACTGCCGGACGCGATTCAGGAAATTGACCAGCACACGGTTGAATGCGGCGGGCTGCTCGAGGCCCGGCATGTGGCCGGCGTTGTCGATGATCTCGATCTGGGCGCCGGGTATCGCGCGTGCGAGCAGCCGCGCATCACCGGGCGGCGTGATCTCGTCGCGGGCGCCGACGATCAGCTGGGTCGGCACGTTGATCGACCGCAGCTGCGGTGTGGAGTCCGGCCGCTCCGCCATGCCGAGCAGTGCCGCGATGACAGAGGGGGCTGACGCGGCGGACATGACTGCCCGCATCTCCTGCTCGACGTGCGGCAGCTTCTCGCGCGTTCCCGCATCGAGCAATCGCGGAACCATCGCGTCGATCAGTGCGGCGGTGCCTTTCGCATGCACGTGCTTCGCGTTCTTCAGCCGGCCCTGTCTGCCTTCCTCGGAATCGGCGCCCGCACGTGTATCGCTCAGCACCAGTCCCCGGGCCAGGGCGGGCGCCCTGCGCGTCACCGCAAACGTGACGTACCCGCCCATCGAGTGACCGCAGAGCACGGGCCGGCGAACACCGAGATGGGCCAGCAGGCCGATGACGTCCTGGGCTAGGAGGTCCATGGGCAGACGGTTGCCGGGCAGCGGGCCACTGCCGCCGAAGCCGCGAAGGTCCGGCGCGATCACGCGCCAGCCGTCAGGCGCCGCCTCCACCTGCGGCCGCCATATGTCCGAGTTGAACGGAAACCCGTGGATGAGGACGAGCACGTCGTCCCCCGTACCGGCCTCACGCCAGCTCAGTGTCGCGCCGTTGATGCTCGCCTGTGACCGTTCGGCGCCCATGTGCCCCTTCACGCAGGTATGGTGTCCGGTGCTAGATGCCGAGGCTCGACCGGATCAGCGGATCGATCCGATCGGGCGTCCAGGGCGGCTGGAACGTCAGTTCGACTTCGGCACTCTCCACACCCTCCACACCTTCGATGGCCGCCCTGGCCTCGTCGAGAATCTGGCCGGCCACGGGGCAGAACGGTGATGTGAGAGACATTGTCGCCTTCACATGCGTGTCCTGTATGTCGATCTCGTAGACCAGACCCAGCACCACCAGGTCCAGGTTCAGTTCCGGATCCTTCACCTTGCGCAGTGCGCGCCGTACATCCTTCTCGGTAGCCATGTAGCCAACCTTCGCTGCAGTCGTGCACCGGTACCGGTGCTTTCCTGAATGTACTCTCTCTGCGACGCCGGATAAAGGTCAATGTGGGGGCAGACGTTGACACAGCACCATTCGGGGCAGATCCTTGCTGCCTCGTCGGCTTCTCTGCACGGAGCGGACGCACGATCCTTTATCGACAGGGACACAGGTGAGTGAGATTCGACGAATTGCGCTGAGTACCGGCGGCGGGGACGCGCCGGGCCTCAACGCGGTCATCCGGGCGATCGTTCTCGCGGCCACCCGGCGCGGCTGGGAGGTACTGGGAGTCCGCAAGGGCTTCGGCGGCCTGCTCAACGACGATACGATCCTGCGGCTGGACGTTGAGGCCGTTCGCGGCATCACGCACCTCGGCGGCACGATCCTGGGCACCACGAACCGCGGCAATCCGTTCGAGTGGCCCGTCACCCAGCCCGATGGCACGCTCACCACAACGGACCGTTCGGACGAGGTGCTTCAGGCCGTGGACCGTCTGGGCATCGATGCCATGATCATGATCGGCGGCGATGGCACGCTCCGTATCGCGCAGGGCCTCGCACTGAAAGGCCTGCCGGTCGTCGGCGTGCCGAAGACCATCGACAACGATCTCGCGGTAACGCAGGTCACGTTCGGATTCCACACCGCGGTCCAGACGGCGACGGATGCGATCGACAAGCTGCACTCGACCGCGGAAAGCCATGAACGCGTCATGGTCGTCGAGGTCATGGGTCGCAACACCGGATGGATCGCGTTGCATTCCGGCATCTCGGGCACGGCCGACGTCATACTCATCCCCGAGATCCCCTACGACATCGATCGCGTCCTGGAGAAGATCACGTCGCGCTACACCATCGGGCGCAACTTCGCGATCGTCGTCGCGGCGGAAGGTGCACTCCCGGCTGATGGCACGGAGGTGCTGGTCGAGGACGCGAAGCCGGGTGCGGCCAAGCGCTACGGCGGCATTGCCGAACAGCTGGGACGCGTCATTGCCGAGCGCACGCCGCACGAGGTGCGCACGCTCGTCCTCGGCCACCTCCAGCGCGGCGGCAGCCCGATCACGTACGATCGGCTCGTGGCACTGCGCTTCGGCGCTGCGGCCGTACGCTGCGTCGAACAGCGGCAGTTCGGAACGATGGTCGCCCTCCATCCGCCCGACATCAAGGCCGTGCCGCTCGAGGATGCAGTTCGACAGATCAAGACCGTGCCGCTCGATTCGGATACCGTGCAGACCGCGCGCGATCTCGGCATCTCGTTGGGCGACTGAACACGGACGTACACTCGATGGCGCGCCGCTGGTGCGTCCTGCTCGCAAACTGATGGAGGTGATGTGATGAAGCGCTGGTGCATCTCGCTTGCGCTGCTGCAGGCATTGATCGTCTCGTCCGCCGCAGCACAGTCCTTCGACCTGTCCGTGCCCTCGATCATGCGCGGCCCCGAACACGTCGGCGAACCGCCCAGCGCCATCCGCTGGTCCGATGACGGTCGCTGGATCTTCTTCCGCTGGAAGCCCGGCGGTCAGCCGTGGCACGAGTCCACTGCGCTCTACCGCGTGCGCGCCGACGGCGGCACGCCGGAGCGGCTGGATGATGCGGCCGCGGACTCGCTCGGTGTGCTGCTGGCGTCCGGTGAGATTTCGTCGGACGGCCGCTCGCGGGTCGTCAGCTACCAGGGAGACCTCTATCTCATCAACCGGCGCAGTCTGGATGTGCGACGGCTGACGGACACGCGGACGAACTATTCGTCGCCCATCTTCTCGCGTGACGGCCGCACGATCTACTACATCAGTGACAACAACGTGTTCGCGCTGACACTCGCGGACGGAGGGCTGCGCCAGGTGACCGACCTGCGCAGCGGACCGGCGCCCTCGGAGCCGCGGGCAGCCACGGGCCAGCGCGGCTTCCTGGAGCAGCAGCAGCACGAGCTGTTCGAGCACATCCGGCTTCAGGTGGAGCAGCGCGAGGCAGCACGTGAGCGGACCCGCGCGCGCGAAGAGCTCGCAGCCCGGAAACCCGCGTATCTCGACCGCAACGAGCGCATCGCGTCGCTCGCCGTGGAGCCGGGAGGCCGTTATGCCGTGGTGTCCACCGCGTCGACATCACAGGCGGACGCGCTCCGGACATCGATCCCCTACTGGGTGACGGAGTCGGGCTATACCGAGCCGCGCGAGTTCCGCACGAAGGTCGGCGATGAACAGGGCAGTTCCGGCCGCATGGGCATCGTGTCGCTCGAGAACGGCGAAGTCCGCTGGCTCGATGTCGCCCGCGCCACGCGTGCGCCGTCCGACACGTCCACCGCCGCGCCCGAGTTCGGCTTCACCCGCTTCGCCGGCTGGAACGACCAGGGCACGGCCGGCCTCGTCGCCGCCACCAGCGCCGACTTCAAGCAGGAGTGGCTGTGGTCGATGGACGCCGCGACCGGTGCCCTCACGCTGTTGCTGACCGAGCGCGACGAGGCGTGGGTCGCCGGGCCATGCTCCTCCTGCGCGGGCTGGCTGCCCGATGGCCGCGCGTGGTTCGTCAGCGAGCGCGACGGCTTTGCACACCTCTACTCGATCGCCGCCGATGGCACCGGCATGCGCCAGCTCACGAGCGGCAATTGGGAGGTGCACAGCGTCGAGATCTCACCGGCAAAGGATCGGTTCTACCTCAGGACGAACGAAGTATCGCCGCACGAGCAGCACTTCTATCACATGCGCTTCGATGGCAGCAATCGCACGCGCATCACCACCATGCCCGGCCGCCAGGATGCGACACCGTCGCCCGACGGCTCGCGCATCGCGTTCGTCCACTCGACGCCGAATCAGCCACCGGAACTCTTCGTCGCCGCCAACCGCGCCGGCGCCAATGCACGGCAACTGACGACATCGCCCACTGCCCAGTGGAGCTCTTTCCCGTGGCTCCATCCGGAGATCGTGCACGTACCCGCGCGCGACGGCGTCAGCGTGCCCGCGCGCATCTACCGGCCCTCCGACATGGGCGCCGAGTCCAACGGCGCGGCCGTCATCTTCGTGCACGGCGCTGGCTATCTTCAGAACGTGCACAATTGGTGGTCGACGTACTACCGCGAGTACATGTTCCACCACCTGCTCGCTCAGCGGGGCTATACCGTGCTCGATATCGACTACCGCGGCTCCGCTGGATACGGCCGCGACTGGCGCACCGCCATCTACCGCCACATGGGCGGCAAGGACCTCACCGACCAGGTCGATGGCTCCCGCTACCTGCGCGATAATTACGGCATCGATCCCGAACGCGTCGGCATCTATGGCGGATCGTACGGCGGCTTCATCACGCTCATGGCGCTCTTCACCGCGCCCGAGAGCTTCGGCGCCGGCGCTGCCCTCCGCAGCGTCACCGACTGGGCGCACTACAACCACGGCTACACCGGCCGCATCCTGAACCTGCCCCAGGATGACACGCTCGCGTACCGCCGCTCTTCCCCCATCTACTTCGCCGAGGGCCTCGAGGACCCGCTCCTCATCGCGCACGGCATGGTCGACACCAACGTCCACTTCAGCGACGTGGTCCGACTCGCACAGAGATTGATCGAGCTGGGAAAGACCGACTGGGAGATGGCTGTATATCCGGTCGAGGACCACGCTTTTGTCGAGCCGACTTCGTGGACGGACGAGTACCTCCGGATTCTGAAGCTGTTTGATGACCACCTGCGTGATTGAGGCGGGCGGGACTGCGGGGTGGGGGGCGGCCTGACCCCGCGCCCCGGCGGCAGCACAAAAAAATGATCGGTACCGGGCGGCGGATCCCGCAGTTTCCCGCAGTCCCGCCAGCAGCCCGATACCGATCACTATCCGCCTTCCCGCCGTGAAGATCACCCCACGACGCGCCGGCTAGCCCGAAACTAGCTTCCGAACTTGGCGTTCATCAGGCGCACGTGCAGTGCGCTCTTGCCCGTCAGAACCTTGTCTGCATACCCGTTGTCCGGGTCCTGGCCGCGCGCCAGCAGCTTTGCCACTGTGCCCGGGCCGCGATTGTACGCTGTGAGTGCCAGCTTCTCATCGCCCTCGTACTTGTCCATCAGATAGCGAAGGTACTTGAAGCCCACGCGAAGATTCGTCTCCGGCGTCATCAGATCGCTGCGCGTCGTGCCCGGCGTCATCCAGCGCGCCGTCGACGGCAGCAGCTGCGTCAGACCAACGGCACCGACGGGTGACACAGCACGCGAACGGAAGCTCGACTCAGCCTGCACCAGACCGAAAGCCACACGCGGGACAATGTTCTCGGCCAGCGCGGCGCTGTGAATGTGCCCTGCCAGCGGCACCGGAATCTTGAACTCCGCTGCAAACGACGCGACCACCAGCTCACGCTCACGCTGCAGGGTACGCTCACCCCAGTCGCGCGTCACGGGATCCGTCACCAT
>JAGTUV010000284.1 GCA_018224305.1 Gemmatimonadota bacterium | reverse complement strand
CCGCTCTTGCCGGAGTCACTGCTCTTGCCGGAGTCACTGCTCTTGCCGGAGTCACTGCTCTTGCCGGCATCGCTGCTCCTGCCGGCATCGCCGCCCTTCGCCGCATCACCCCCGGCGGCGGAACTGCCGCTGTCGGCGTCCGCAGCCTTTTTGTACGAATCGCTGCGATAGTCCGTGATGTAGAAGCCAGACCCCTTGAAGAGCAGGCCGACACCCGCGGACATGATGCGCTCCGCCGGCGCGCCGCACACGGTGCAAACGCGCAGGGGCTCCTCGCTCATCCGCTGAAGCTGCTCGAAGTCATGGCCTTCGGAGCAGCGATACTCATATGTTGGCATTGCTTTGATTGTCTGAGTGTGAACAGCTGAAAGTAGCCGTTTTCGCTTCAGGCCGCCACTCCGCGATAGACGCCCCACTCCGCTCTGAGCACGTCGCTGATCTCGCCCAGCGTCGCGCCGGCACGGACCGCTTCGATGAGGGGCGGCATGAGGTTTTCCGGGCCGCGGGCCGCCTGTCGCACGCCCTCGAGGGTCGATTCCGTCAGTGCCTCGTCGCGGCGGCCGCGCAGATCGGCGAGGCGGGCCCGCTGCTGTGTCTCGAGTTCGCCGAACGCCGCCGCCTCAATCCGTGCCGCCGGTTCGACGACCTGAAACCGGTTCACGCCGACGACACCGATCTCGTCTGCCTCCACTGCCCGCTGGTGCGCGTACGCAGCCTGATGGATCTCGTCCTGGAAGAACGCGATCGACCGGGCCGCGCCCCCGAGATCGTCCACCCTTTCGATCAGGGCGAGCGCCGCCGCCTCCAGCTGCGATGTCAGTGATTCGACGAACCAGCTGCCGCCGAGCGGATCGATCGTTTCCGTGATGCCCGATTCCGTGGCCAGCACCTGCTGCGTCCTGAGGGCCAGCCGGACCGACTCCTCGGTGGGCAGTGCGAGCGCCTCGTCATAGGCATTCGTGTGCAACGACTGCGTACCACCCAGCACTGCCGAGAGCGCCTGCATCGTCACGCGTACCACGTTGTTCAACGGCTGCTGCGCCGTCAGCGTCACTCCACCCGTCTGTGTGTGGAACCGCAGCCGGCACGCGTCATCGGACGCACCGAACCGCTCGCGCATGAGACGCGCCCACAGCCGGCGCGCAGCACGGAACTTCGCCACCTCCTCGAACAGCTGGTTGTGTGCGGCAAAGAAGAAGGAGAGCCGCGGCGCGAACCGTTCCAGGTCGAGGCCCACCGCACGCGCGCGCGCAACGTACTCCAGTGCATTTGCGAACGTGAATGCGATCTCCTGCACGGCCGTCGACCCCGCTTCACGAATGTGATAGCCGCTGATCGAGATGGGATTCCAGCGCGGCACCTCGTCCGCGCAGAACGCGAACGTGTCCGTCACGAGCCGGAGACTGGGCTCTACGGGATAAATGTAGGTACCGCGGGCGATGTACTCCTTCAGTACGTCGTTCTGAATCGTACCGGCCAGTCGATCGCGGGGCACGCCGCGTTCATCGGCGAGCGCGACATAGAACGCGAGCAGAATGGCGGCGGTCGAATTGATGGTCATGGAAACGGACACGTCCTCGAGCGGAATGCCGTCGAAGAGTGTGCGCATGTCGTCGAGACTCGAGATGGCTACGCCGACGCGCCCGACCTCACCCGCCGCCATCGCGGCATCGGCGTCATAGCCCATCTGTGTCGGCAGGTCGAACGCAACGCTCAGCCCCGTCTGTCCGTGGTCGAGCAGATAGTGGTAGCGCCGGTTCGTTTCCGCGGCCGTGCCGAAGCCCGCGTACTGCCGCATCGTCCACAGTCTGCCGCGGTACATGGTGGGATAGATCCCGCGCGTGAACGGGAACTCGCCCGGATATCCCAGATCACGATCGTGTTCGACGCCCCCGCCATCGGGCACGTAGAGGCGGTCGACGCCGATACCGCTGGCGGTGCGGAACTCCGGTTGCAGCTCCGGCTGTCGCTCCAGGAAAGGACGCACGGTCTCACTCTCCCACCGCGCCCGCCCGCTCATGCGTCCGCCGCCTGGAACTCGACGAGGATCGCGCCCTTCTCCACGGCCTGTCCCGGCTCGATCAGGACACGTGCGACGATGCCGTCCGCCTCCGCCTTGAGCTCGTTCTCCATCTTCATCGCCTCCATCACCACCACGCCCTGTCCGGCCCGCACCCGGTCGCCTGCGCTCACCTCCGTGCGCACGATCATGCCGGGCATGGGAGCGCGCACGGGCCGCGGTCCCTGCGGCACACCGGCACGGCTCGTCATGGCGTGGATGGCGCGGGTGCGCTCGTCCACCACCTCCGCCCGCACGGGCCAGCCATCGACGTGCAGGTTCCAGGCGTCCGCGTCGCGATGAGCGACAACCGTTACGGAGCGGCCGTCGAGGAGCAGGTGCCTGACATGAGTGCCTGGCATGACGGCGAGATCGGGGACACCGGCATCGACGCCGTCGACGATGACGCGATCGCCCTGGAGTTCGACGACGATGACACGCGTGCCAATGGTCACATGGTAGAGCATGTCATCTCCACGACCGTCTCGACGTGAGCGGTCTGGGGGAAGAGATCGAAGCAGCGAACAGAGCGCACGTCGAAAGCCGGCGTCAGGCGCTGCAGATCGCGCGCGAGCGTTGCCGGGTCGCAGCTGATGTATATGATGCGTGAAGGTCGCGTTTCCACGAGCGCCGCGAGTGCACGCTCATCCACTCCTGCGCGCGGTGGATTCAGGATGACGAGGGAGGCCGGCAGCATGTCCGGAAGCGCATCCTCCACGCGCGCGGCGGTGAACGAGGCCGAGTGGACTGCGCGCCGGGCCTCGCTCACCGCGTGCGGATCGAGCTCGATACCGTACACGCGGGCTCCCGCGCGCGCGAACCGGCGTGCGTGAAGCCCGACACCGCAGTACGCGTCCACGACGATCTGATCCTCGACGTCGCCCGCCAGTTCGACGACGTGATCCTCCAGGAGGGCGGCTGCCTCGCGGTTGACCTGAAGGAAGAGCGCACCGCCCAGCTGCACATCCTCACCGTGCCACGATTCAGTTACCTCGGGCATGCCGGCCAGCAGGATGGGTGGCTCATCCGCGCGCGGCTGATGCCAGATGGCGTCGAGTGATTCGACGCGCTCGATCAGTTCGCCGGGACGGCCCTCGCTGTAGCCGCCCTGCACGAGGAGCGACGTCCGCCCGCCGGCGGTTCCGCGCAGCGTGAGCCGCAGCCGGTCCCCGCTCGGCAGCCGCGCCGCGCCGCGTCCCCAGGCGCGACGGATGCCACCCCATGCGTGGGCGACCGTCTCCTCCGGCATCAGGCACGCCTCGTCGATGTCGATGACCCGGTCCGGCCGCTGTAACTCATGAAACCCGGCGCGTACACTGCCGTCGCGAAGCCTGACCAGCGTGAACGATACACGATTGCGATAGCGCAACTGTCTCGGGGAGGCGACGACGTCAGGCTCGGTCACTGTCAGGCCGCCGATCCGGGTCAACGCGGCGGCCACGATACCGGCCTTCGCAGAGAGCTGCGCTTCATAGCTCAGATGCTCGAGCGTGCAGCCGCCGCACCGCGCATAGAACCGGCACGGCGCCTCCCGGCGTTCCGGCGAGGGCTCCAGCACGTGCTGAAGCGAAGCGCGCGCCCACCGCTTCTTCTCGGCCACGACGCGCGCCGTGACGAGCTCTCCGGTCGCCGTCCGGTGCACGAACACCGCCCGGCCACCCTCGTCCCTGCCGACACCGGCGCCGCCCGCGGCAATCCCATCGATACGAAGCTCCACGTCGCGGGTCACGCGAGCACGCTCGATACTGGAATAGTCATCCGCTGATGCCGACCATCCGCTCGAAGAGCGACAGGAAGGA
Organism: Gemmatimonadota bacterium; assembly: GCA_018224305.1. Classification (GTDB taxonomy): domain Bacteria; phylum Gemmatimonadota; class Gemmatimonadetes; order Longimicrobiales; family RSA9; genus SH-MAG3. The sequence continues at coordinate 2,253 of JAGTUV010000284.1, read as the reverse complement.
ATCCGGATCGAACGGCTTGTGAATGATGCCCGCTGCCGCTGCCGCATTCATCCGCTCGAACTGCTCGGCCCGTACGGCACCGGTGAGGAAGATCAGGCGCGGCGGGGCCGCCGTGATCGAGCGGAACAGGGCCGCTGCCGTGTCAACGCCGTCCTCCTCACCGAGCATCACATCCATCAGGATTACGTCGGGGCGACATGCGGCGAGAGCGGCCGCGGCAATGCGGCCATCCTCGGCCTCGTCCACGACGTATCCTGCGCCGCGCAGCAGGTGCGTGACGATCAGGCGGATCTCAGGATCGTCGTCCACGAGCAGTACGCGCAGCGCCGGCACCACCTCGAGGCTCTGAGCGTCGTCGATGACCGCACGCAGTGCTGCGATGAGATCCTGTGTGCGTTCATGGAACTCGTCCTCCGACGCGGATTCCACGGCGCTGGCTGCTGCGGTCACATCCGGGAAGCCGTATGTGGCGCCCGAACCGCGCAACGCATGGGCGATCGCATGCACCTCGCTCGCCGCCCCGCTGTCACGTGCGCGTTCCAGTGCGGTGATCCGCGAAGGCAGCGCCTGCCGATACAGATCCTTCAGATCGTCCTGCATCGTCGTCACCCGGGGTTCAGGAGCCGTTCGATTTCCGCGAGCAGCACAGACTCGTCAATGATGGGTTTGGTCACGTAGGCATCGAATCCCATTTCGAGAAACCGCTCACGGTCCCCCGACATGGCATGGGCTGTCAATGCGATGACGGGAATGCCCTGCGTCCGGCCATCGGCGCGCAGCCTGCGAAGTACCTCCGTGCCGTCCATCGCCGGCAGCGAGATATCGAGCAGAACGAGCGCGGGTGGGCGCGCCTGCAGGCCGACCAGCGCTTCAGCGCCCGACTCGTACTCCTCGATCTCGTACAGGCCCTCCAGGATGGCCTGCACGAGCAGACGGTTGTCCGCGTTGTCCTCAACGAGCGCGATCCGGGTCATCACTCGATTCCCTCCAGCATGCTGCGCAGAGCCGCCGCGCTTTCCTCGTACTCGTGGACCGTACGCTCGATCGCGTCCCGGTCGATGACTCCGGCGGCCGCCGCGGCCTCCAGCCCTTCGGCCAGTCGCTGAAGCCGCACGGCGCCCAGGTTGCCCGCCGACGACTTCAACGTATGGGCGGCACGCTCGATCTGGTCCGCGTCGCCGGCAGCCGCTCCCTCTCTCAGCGCGCGAATGCGTAACGGTCCGTGCTCCAGATAGAGTTCCGCCATCTGACGAAGCAGGCGGGGACCGCCCAGCCGGCGCAGCCGATCGAGCGCGACACCATCGACAACCGGGATCTCCGTCAACGCCAGCCTGCCTCCCGCCAGCCGCTGCGTGCCGTTCCATCCACGACAATCCGCTTTGCTCCGCGGCGCGTCCGGCTCGCGTCCTCGAGCAGCGCGGCGGCGACGGCCGCACTGCGCAGGATGTCATCGTCGACATCCGCAGCAAGCAGTTCCGGGTGCTCCTCGAGGTAACGTATGGTCACGTCACCACTGCGGAATGATGGTTCCCGCATGACGCGCCGGTGAAACGAAGCACTGGTTTCCACGCCGACCACGCGCAGTTCCGCGAGCGCCCGATGCATGCGGTCCAGCGCACCCTCGCGATCGGGCGCGTGCACGATCAGCTTCCCCAGCAGCGGGTCATAGAACAGGCCGATGTCCACACCCTCCGCAATCCCGCCATCCCACCGCACGCCCGGTCCCCCGGGCATCTCGAGCAGAGTGATCCTCCCGGTCGATGGGAGGAACCCGTTCGCCGGATCCTCGCTCGTGATGCGGCACTCGATGGCATGGCCATTCGGCCGGATTGCGGACTGCTCGAAGGGCAGCGCCTCACCAGCGGCGATACGCAGCTGCCATTGAACGAGGTCGATGCCCATCACGAGTTCGGTGACCGGGTGCTCCACCTGAATGCGCGTGTTCATTTCGAGGAAATAGAACTCGCCGCCCTCGAACAGGAACTCGATAGTCCCCGCGTTGCGGTAACCGACCGCCCGCGCCGCCGCTACGGCGGTCTCACCCATGCGCGCACGGAGTTCGGGCGTCAGCGCCGACGATGGCGCTTCCTCAATCATCTTCTGGTGCCGCCTCTGGACCGAGCAGTCCCGCTCTCCGAAATGCAGCACAGCGCCATGCGCGTCGGCCATCACCTGGATTTCGATGTGACGGGGTCTCTTCAGGTACTTCTCCAGATAGATGCTGCCATCACCGAACGCCGACTGTGCCTCGCT
>JAGTUV010000283.1 GCA_018224305.1 Gemmatimonadota bacterium | reverse complement strand
GGGACTCGGCCGGGCACGCGACATTCCGGGTCGAGGCAGGAGCGGCATCGAACGTAGTGCGCCCGCGGCGGCAGGGTCAATGATTCCCGTTACGGAGCGGGAGAACGGCAGGCTCCCACGTATCGGTGACGGCATGTCTACGTAATGGCCGCGTAATGCCGGCCGCGGAAGTAGGTGGCCTTGCGGAGATCCCGGGGCGGGTGGCGTCGGCAGATTGGAGGTGCAAGGACGGAACAGGCCTTCTCACCCGAGGATACGACCATGATCACCACCGGCAAGCGGCTCCAGCAGATGTCATTCGGCTTGACCCTGAGCGTGCTCGTGACCGCAACGGACCTGGCGGCAGCGAACGCCGGCCGGACCGCCGACCATGGCCGGCAGCGCCAGATTGTCGCATCCATCGGCCCGTTCGACGCGTCCGGTCCGTCCGGCTCCAGCTTTGCCTGGGCGACCCGGCTACCCGGCGGTGTCATGCTGCACCGGGTCACCGTCGAGTTGGTCGATTCCGCCGGCCGGCCGTTCGATGGAGGCGCGGAATGGGAGGCATCTCTGGCCGGCGGGTCGACGGCCACGTCCGTGCCGCTCATGCACGGTCGCACGCTGGTGCGCGAATTCGATCTGCCTCGCCCGCTCGGCCTGCGGCTGGAAGCAGACGACTCCTTCGCCGTGCGGGGTCACGTGCGTACGCTCCACGTCGCCGTTCTCCATGTCCGCATCACGCTCGAGTTCGAACCCCTCGGGGGTCCGCTCAGCCGGTTCGGCGTACTGCCCGTCCAGCTGCACCTGTCAGGGGCCGGTGACTCCGCGAATGACGGCAGCGGGGCGCGCACGATGCGCGAATGGCAGGCACCGGTCGACGCACGCGTCATGGTCCTCGTGGGCCTGCCCACCGATGCCGCCGGCGTGCTGGTCCTCGAGGACATCGAGTCCGGTGCGACGCTGTGGCACGAGATCCTTCAGCCCGTCACGGGCGAAGGATTCGGCCGGACCGCAGGCGTGGTCCGTGTCGGTGCTGCAGTTGAGGCCGGCCGGACCTACCGCCTCACGCTGAGCTGCACGGCTGCCGACGCGGCATGCGCGAGTGACCGGCTGGTGCACGCTCTGCTGGCGCCCGTTCGTACTGCCATGACAGTCGCGCTGCGGGACCCCGCGAGGGCCAGGTGATGAGATGCAGAAAGCCCCGCGTGAACGGGGCTTTCCCTGAAGTGCGATCAGTCCACGAGATGAACGGCTGCGTCATCGAATAGAGCCGATCATCACATATGAGCGACATCTCGTCGAGCGGAGCCCATCATCATGCCCCATAGTGGACCATCTCCAAAGGTCCGCGGCATTCGAGCGCGCATCCGCACTCCAGGTGCTCACGTTACTGACAGTCCACTAGTTGACCTCGAACTCCTTCGTCTCGACCGTGCTCCCGTTCAACATGATCTCCACCGTGTAGGTGCCGGCCGGGAAGCCGCCCGGATTGGAGATGTGGAATTCCGTAGTGGCCGGACCGGTCGGCGAGATGTTCTGCGATGACTCGTCCACCACCTGCCCGTCCTGGTACGTCCAGCGCGCTGTCAGCGTCGAGCCGGCCGCCGAACCCATCGTGCTCACCGAGACGTAGATCGTGTCGCTGGCGGTGAAATCGTCCGTGCCCGCGTCGACTGTGATCCTGCCCTGTGCATCAATGGAACGGCCCAGCTCGACATCCGTCACACTGAGCGTCTGAGCGGTCGTCGCCTCGCTTGCCGGCGGGACGACATCGACGTCCGAATCATCCCTGTCGCCGCATGCACCGAGCATCGGCACCAGGCCGATTGCGAAGGCCAGTACGAGAGTGCGTCGCGTTCTCATGAGGTACCTCCCTCGCGCCCTGGAATCTTCAGTTCCTGACCGGGATGGATCAGGTCGGGATTGTCCAGCTGATCGCGGTTCGCTTCGAAGATGCGGCGCCACTCACCCGCATCACCGTATTCACGTTTCGCGATGGCCGACAGCGTGTCCCCGGACTTCACCGTGTAGCTGTTGCTGCTGCCCGCGGTCGGCGGTGCCGACGCATCCGGACGCGTGGACGAGCCGCTCTGCACGTTCGAGAAGTCCGCCTTCTTCTTCTCTTTTCGATCAAAGAGTCCCAAGCTGCCCTCCATTTGTGTGGGAAGCATTTCATCACTGCGGGGGTGATATGTGGCATTATGCATGCCGCCGCCGCTGCGCTGCGAGGTCAGCCAGCCCTGCTCAGCGCGGTCTACGCGGAAGATACACCTGGAGCGCGCCGGTCAGCTGCGTGCTGCGCCAGCCGTCGCCGCTCTCGGTGAAGCCTGACAACCGGAGCGCCACCCCGGGGCGCAGCTGAAGATCGCCCTCCGCCAGAAGGCCGCTGCTGCGACCGCCCCGCTCGGGCGCGTACACGTTCTCCGCTCCGCGCGCGCGCCTGAACCCGCGCGCCATCAGCTGCAACCGCCCATCCATGAGGTTGCCGCGCGCCTGGAGCAGCGATTCGCGACCATGCCCGCGGAGCTCGTGGCCGAACAGCTCGCCCCGCGTCCTCCTCCCG
>JAGTUV010000282.1 GCA_018224305.1 Gemmatimonadota bacterium | reverse complement strand
CGCACGCTGCTGAACTCCCAGGTTTTCGTTGAGTCGAACGAGAACGTTGCGGATCGCTGCGTCGACCTCGGCGTCGGTCAGTGTCCGGTCCGCCGCACGGAAGCGGAGCCGGAACGCAATGCTGCGCATGTTCTGCGGCAGGCCGGCGCCGGCGTACACGTCGAAGGGATCGACCGACTCGAGCAGAGGACCGGCCGCATTGCGAATAGCGCCCTCGACGACGGATGCCGGCTGTCCCGCGGCAACGAGCAGAGCCAGGTCCCTCTCGCTGCCCGGGTGCTGCGGCAGATCGGCGTAGCGAACTGCGGCCCGGTCCCTTCCCTGCCGTGGCAGCGCCACCTCGAGCACCCAGACATCGTCGGCCCACGCGGGCGCATCGACGGCACGTTCCGCCACCCGCCCGGCCCGGCCGGACACATGGCTCTCCGCCTGATCATGATGTGCGGCGAGGCGGAACGAAAGGGCCGGGTCGATATGCGGCGCTGCAGAGCCAACGTCGCCCGCTGCGGTCGCAGGCTCCAGATGCAGGCCCAGCGCCCGCGCGACATCCGCGGCGATCGCCTTCAGGTCCCACTCATCGAACGCCTCCGCTTCGCCCGACCAGTGCGGCGGGGCGCGGTGCCCAGTGCAGGCGATTGCCACGCTCGTCGTTTCATCCGGCACGCCGCCGCCTGTGTCCGCGCCGAACGTGGTGCCGATCTCGAACAGCCGGATGCTGCGTGCGCCGCGCGCGAAGTTGTACTCCACGCGCCGCAGGAGGCCGGGCACGAGCGAACGCCGGAGCCGGCTCTCGGTGGCCGCAAGCGGAAGCATCAACTCGACATCACCATCGGCCGCCGGCGCGAACGCTGCTGTACGGGCTTCCACCATTCCACGACCCACCAGCAATGCGCGAAGCTGGTCCTCGAGCACGAACAGCGGATGCGTGGGAACCGAACTCGGACGGAACGGCCGCAGTTCGTCCGGGAAGGCATCGTAGCCGTGGCGCCGCGCGATCTCCTCGATGAGATCCACCTCGCGCGCGACGTCGAAGCGGCGATGCCCGGGCACCGCCACCCGGACGCTGCCGTCACCGGCCGGCTCCACGTCGAAACCGAGAGGCTGGAGGTATCCGGTCACCGTCTCGGCGTCCATGCGCACGCCGAGAACTCGCGCGACGCGGTCGAGCCGCAGATCGACTGTCGCTGTCGGCGGGATGTCCATGCCGGCGAACGCGGCGGCGGGTTCGATCGAGCCGCCTGCGACCGCCCTTATGAGATTCGCAGCGCGCGCAGCGGCGACCGCGATGCCCGCCGGATCAACGCCGCGCTCGAAGCGATAGCTCGCGTCCGTGCTCAAACCAAGTGCGCGGCGCGTGGAGCGGACGGAACGGCTGTCGAAGATCGCGACCTCGAGCAGGATGTTGCGCGTATCGTCCTGCACCTCAGTGTCCGCGCCGCCCATCACTCCCGCGATCGCCACTGGACGGCTGGGATCCGCAATGACGAGCATGTCACCACCCAGCTTGCGGTCCGCCCCATCGAGCGTGACCATGCGCTCGCCGGCGCGCGCCCGGCGCACGACGACTTCATTGCCGAGACGGTCCAGGTCGAACGCGTGCATCGGGTGGCCGAGCTCGTGCAGCACGTAGTTGGTCGCGTCGACTATGTTGCTGATCGGTCGCAGCCCCACGGCGCGGAGGCGGCTGGCCAGCCATTCAGGACTCGGCCCCGGGCGCACGTCGCGGATGACGACGGCCATGTATTGTGGACACACGTCCGCGTCTTCGATGCGGACCGTGATGTCACCCGCGTTCGACGTCATTCCGCCGGGCGACGTCGGTTGTCCGTGGGATGATGTCGGTTGTCCGTGGGATGATGTCGGTCCGCCGGACGACGTCACTTGCCCGGCGGGTGCCGTCCGCAGTTCCTGCACGGGTGCGCCGTCCGGGAGCGCCGGCAGCTCGAGCGGCAGATCCATTGCCGCAGCGAGTTCCCGTGCGACGCCGATGTGCGACAGCAGGTCCGGCCGGTTCGGCGTGATGTCGACCACGAGGCGCGCATCATCGAGACCCGTGCTCTCAATGAAGGAACGGCCCGGCTCGAACTCGCCGTGCAGTTCCAGAATGCCCTCGTGCTCGCGACCGAGGCCGAGCTCACGGGCGCTGCACAGCATTCCCTGACTCTCTGACCCGCGAATCTTCGCCTTGCGGATCTTCATGCCGTCCGGCAGCGAGGCACCGACCGGCGCGAACGGGTAGTACGCGCCCGGTGTGACGTTCGTCGCACCGCACACCACCTGAAGCGGCTCGCCGGTGCCGGCATCGACGCTGCACAGGCGCAGCCGGTCCGCATTCGGATGCTGGACGGCGCTGATGACGCGACCGATCACGATGTCGCGCAGGCCGCCGCCGATGTCAATGACTTCATCGACAGGCGCACCCAGCATCGCGAGCTGGTCCGCGACTTCCTGCGGTGTCGCAGTCAGGCCGGGGATCATGTCGCGCAGCCAGCGGTAGCTGATGTTCATGCGGCACCCGTGAACTGCTCGAGGAATCGCACGTCGGTGTCGTAGAGCAGCCGGATGTCCGGGATGCCGTAGCGCAGCATCGCGATCCGGGCCGGGCCCATGCCGAACGCGAAGCCCGTATAGCGCTCCGGGTCGTAGCCCACGTGTTCGAATACCGCCGGGTGTACCATGCCCGCGCCCATGATCTCGATCCAGCCGGTACCCTTGCATGCGCTGCAGCCGCCACCGCCGCAGATCATGCAGCTCACATCCACTTCCGCACTCGGCTCCGTGAACGGGAAGAAGGACGGGCGGAACCGTACGCGCGCGCGCTCGCCGAACAGGCGTCGCGCGAACTCCGAGAGCGTGGCCTTCAGATCGACGAACGTGATACCCTCATCGACGGCGAGACCTTCGAGCTGTTCGAATGCGGGAGCATGCGATGCATCGAACGGATCACGACGATAGCACATGCCCGGCGCGACAATGCGGATCGGCGGTGCATACTCCTGCATCGTGCGTACCTGCACCGGCGATGTGTGACTGCGAAGCAGCACGCCCGGCGCGAGGTAGAACGTGTCGTGCATGTCGGCCGCGGGGTGATCCAGCGGCGTGTTGAGCGCGGTGAAATTGTACCAGTCCGTCTCGGCCTCCGGTCCGCGCGCCCGCGTGAAGCCGAGCGTGCCCAGCACATCGCAGATCTCACTGATCACGAGCGTCACCGGGTGGCGGGCGCCGCGCCATACTGCACGTCCGGGCAGCGTCAGGTCCGCGTCGGGCGCACTGCCGCGCTGCCCGCGCTCCAGTTCCTCCTGCTTCGCATCGAGCAGACCGCTCAGCGCTTCCTTCACGCGATTGGCGCGCGCACCCGCGGCAGGACGTTCAGCGGGGTCGAGCGAGCCGAGGCCGCGCATGATCGCCGTCAGTCGGCCCTCCTTGCGGCCGAGCAGGCGGATGCGCGCGGCCTCCAGCTCGTGCGCCGTCGAGGCCGCCGCGATGGCCAGCCGGCCCTCCTCCTCGAGGGCCGCGAGATCCGTGTCCAGATTAGCGGTCATTGCATCGGAGTCGTTCGGGGTGAATCCGCAAAAAGAACGAGGTCGTCATCCGCCGGATGACGACCTCGTGCGTCGCGACCGGCGAGGCGGCCGGCCAGAGGCGTCAGTTGAGCTGAGCCTTGGCCTGCTGAACGAGAGCCCCGAATGCCGCGCTGTCGCGCACGGCCAGGTCGGCGAGAACCTTACGGTTGATCTCGATGCCGCCCAGCTTGAGGCCGTTCATGAACCGCGAATAGTTCAACTCGCTGTCCGCCTCGCGAACCGCGGCATTGATGCGCGCGATCCAGAGCCGGCGGAACTCCCGCTTGCGCTGCTTGCGGTCACGGTACGAATACGCCCAACCGCGCTCGACGGCATTCTTCGCGATGCGCCAGAGCTTGGAACGGCCACCAAAGTAGCCGCGCGCAGCGCGAAGGATCTTCTTCTTTCTACGGTGCCTGGGAACCGCACCTGTTACGCGTGCCATGGATCAGCCTCCCCGCAGCATTCGCTTCATGCGCTTCGCGTCACCCGGTGCACACAGGGTCGACTTGCGCAGGTTGCGCTTCCGCTTCTGCGTCTTCTTCGTGAGAATGTGGCTCTTGAACGCCTGTCCGCGCTTGACCTTGCCCTTGCCGGTCAGCTTGAAGCGCTTGGCGACGCCCTTGTTCGTCTTCATCTTCGGCATACTGCCCCCGTACTTTCCGTTATCGCCGCACCAGCGTCATCTGCGGCGCCGTGCTCAAATCGTTTTCTTCGGTCCGATCACCATCGTCATGGTCCGTCCCTCCATCGAGGGAATCTGCTCGACCTTGCCGATGTCCTCCAGTGCTTCCGCCACTCGCAGCATCACTTCGCGACCCATCTCCGGGTGCGCGATCTGCCGGCCACGGAACATCATCGTGACCTTCACCTTGTTGCCCTCATCCAGGAACCGCCGCGCGTGGCGGATCTTGAAGTCGAAGTCGTGCTCCTCGATGCTCGGCCGGAACTTGACTTCCTTCAGCGTGATGTGATGCTGATTCTTTCGCGCTTGCCGCGCCTTCCGCGCTTCCTCGTACTTGAACTTGCCGTAGTCCATGATCCGGACCACCGGCGGACGAGCGTTTGGCGCCACCTCGACGAGGTCCAGACCTTCGCTCTCGGCGGTCGTCAGCGCTTCCTCAATCGGCAGAATGCCCAGCTGTTCGCCGTCCGATGCAATGACTCGTACCGGACTGATGCGGATCTGCCGATTGACGCGGGTTCGCTTGTCTGTCGTTATGGCGCAGCCTCCTGAAACAAAAAGGACCCGCTCACCGTGCGGGCCCCTGAACACGACGAGCGCCCTGCCAAAGCTGGCTGGGGCTCGCTGGTCAGGACCCGGCGGTACCGCGGACGGACCGAAAGGTGAGAGAAGCACCACGCTTCCCTTCTTTCCTCATTTTTACTGCCCCTAATCGTAGTCGGCGCAGGGGCCGGTGTCAAGCTGGCGAGGCTCCCGCGTCAGTCCGTGCCCGTCAGCGTCTTCGCCGAGATCCGCTCCAGCAGCGAGGCTGTCCATGCATCCCGCTCCAGCACCTCCTGCTTCCGGCCCGCGCCGCGCATGCGGACGGCGATGGTGCCGGCCTCCTTCTCGCGCGCGCCGATCACCGCCATGTACGGCACCTTCTGCATCTCCGCCTCGCGCACCTTGTAGTTGAGCGTCTCCGCACGGTCATCGGCCGTCGCACGGATCCCGCGCGCGCGCAAATCGGCTACGAACTGCCGCGCGTCGTCAGCCACGTCGTCATTGATCGGCAGCACCCGCACCTGCTCCGGCGCCAGCCAGAGCGGGAAGTCGCCGGCAAAATGCTCGATCAGAATGGCGATGAAGCGCTCGAACGAACCGAAGATCGCGCGGTGAATCACGACCGGCCTGTGGTCCTTGTTGTCCTCGCCCGTATACCACAAATCGAAGCGTTCCGGCGCGGCGTAGTCCAGCTGTATCGTGCCGAGCTGCCACGTGCGACCGATCGCGTCCGCTACGTCGAAATCGATCTTCGGGCCGTAGAACGCGCCGTCGCCCTCCTTCGTCTCGTACTCCAGCCCGGTCGCTTCGAGCGCCGCCTTCAGCACGGCCTCCGCGCGATCCCACATCCCGTCGCTGCCAATGCGCTCGGCGGGACGCGTCGCGAACTTCGGCTGATACGTCAGGCCGAGTGTGTGATAGAAGTAATCGACCAGCGCAACGAGCCGCTTG
>JAGTUV010000281.1 GCA_018224305.1 Gemmatimonadota bacterium | reverse complement strand
CGTGTCGGGCGGCTCCCGGCGCGCCACTAGGATTCCGATGGCGATGGCCAGATACGATCCGAGGTAGCCGATACCGACTCCAATGCCGCCGATCCGGCCGCGGTTATCCTCCGTGCTGACTTCCGGCAGCAGAGCGTCGTAGAACTGGAGTCCGGCCTGATACGCGATGTTGGCGACGATGAACAACACGGCGGTCGTATGGAACCCCCATCGTGCCAGCAGCATCGTGCAGCCGACGCAGATCATCGTGCTGGCGATCAGGAACGGCATTCTCCGCGGTGCCCGATCGGTCATGGCGCCGAGTAGCGGCGAAACGACAAATATGATGGACATCGAGATGGCCGTGATGATCATATAGATACCGTCGGCGCGGTCGCTACCCACCATGCCATGGACCCACAGCGAGAAGTAGAGCGACACGATGCCGAGCGAAAATATCGTGTTCGCCAGGTCGTACATCACCCAGGCGGCAACGGCCCGGCGCGGGATGATCCGCTCGCCGGACAGGGCGACCTCCGTGGCCGTGCTCGCAACCTGATTCTCGAACGTCGACATTCAGTGCTCTGTCAGGGACGCGAAGCGGCTTGCGGTGGGATCCGCGGCAGCACGTTCGCGCCTGACGGTCGGGAAAGTCAAGGGAATATTTCGGGGCTTCGCGGCAGACAGCGCAATCACGGCCGGAGGACTCCGACCACCGCGCCTCGCACATCCGTCGGGACGTGCGGGCGCCGGTAGCCGGTAGCCGGAAACGTTACTCCTCGTCGACGACGCGCCTGCGAACGACGACTTCCTCGATGACCGGGCGCCGCTCCACGACCGTCTCTTCGCCGTCGACGCCCGTGCGGCCGCCCGCCGGATGCTCATCGAGGGCGCCGTAGGTCACGGTCCTGGCTGCATTGTCGCGTGCAGCATTCAGTTCGCTGCGCTCGGCGGCGTTCAGGCGGTCGTCCGGACGATCGTCGCGGAGAGCATCAATGTCGCTACTGTCCACGATCACCCTGCGGCCCTCACGGTCGAGCTGAACCGATCGGATGGGCACTTCCACGCGCGCATTGCCATCCCGCAACTGCACCTCGACCATAACCACTTCGCGCCGCTCGGCGTCAATCAGCAGGTCCTGGATCTCGCCGACGTCGCGGCCGTTCAGCGTGCGCACATCCCAGCCGCGGATATCCGGCTCGCCATCCGCGATTGTGAATCCCTCCAGTTCGTGCATGGGCACCAGATTCCGCATTGAGGATTCCAGGGCCGGTCCGACTCCCGCCTGGTCCCGGCGCGCCCTATCCTTGTCCTTTGCCATGCTCATGCCTCCTGCGGGTAAACGATCGTCATCGTCGAAAGCTGCGTCGGCGCGTGCGGCTCCGCTCCGTGTGATCCAAAGTTGATGGGCAGGTCGACATACCCGGCCCGATCGAGCAGCACCGCTGCGACAATGATCAGTACGACCGCCAGCAGCACCCACAGCCAGGGATGCCCGCCGCTCTTCCGCTCAACCCGGATGTCCGCCATCGCGGTTCCTCCTCTGCAGGGTCCGGCGCCGCGCTCTGCGGCTGCCCATGACGGCTCTGTGCAAGCCGGGAGCCAGAGTTACCCGCAGGAGGGTTTGGAGCCCGGATCCGGGGCTCGGAGCGGACCTGGTGGGCCGGAGAAATGGGGACGGCGGCGCAGCCGGCCAAGGCGGCGCCACCGGTGGTCGCTCGAGCCGCCATGTGGACGATCGTGCAGCTTTGGTGTAGCATCCAGGCGCGGGAAGCCGCGCAGACGCCGCTTGCGGCAGCATGATCCTCATGTCACGGAACCGATGTCCAGCAGCAGAATCGCCGACGCCGTCGCGCGCCGGCGCACATTCGCAATCATCAGCCACCCCGACGCGGGCAAGACCACGCTCACGGAGAAGCTGCTCCTCTATGGCGGTGCGATCCATCTGGCGGGCTCGGTCAAAGCTCGGCGCGCCGCACGTCATGCGACATCGGACTGGATGAAGCTCGAGCAGGAACGCGGGATCTCGATCACGTCCAGTGTGCTTCAGTTCGAGTACCGGGACCACAAGATCAACCTGCTGGACACGCCCGGTCACCAGGACTTTTCCGAGGATACGTACCGCACGCTGGTCGCTGCCGACAGCGCAGTCATGTTGCTCGACAACCGCAAGGGCATCGAGGAGCAGACGCGCAAGCTGTTCGCCGTGTGTCACCGGCGCCGTACGCCGATCTTCGTGTTCGTCAACAAGTGCGATCGTGCGGGCGAGCCGCCGCTCAAGCTGCTCGACGATGTCGAGACGGAGTTCGGTCTGCGCTGCTACCCCGTCACGTGGCCGATCACGGACGGCGGCCGGCTGCTCGGTGTGTACGACCGGCTGACCCGTCAAATCCACCTGTTCGAGAAGGACACGCACCACGGCTCGAAGCAGGCGCGCACGCGTCAGGCGGAGCTGGGCAGTGACGAGGCGCGGCAGATGCTCGGCGGAACTGCGCATGACGCGCTGGTTGACGACATCGAACTGCTCGACGCTGCAGGGGCGGACTTCGATCGTGATGCAGTCCTGGCGGGTGAACTCGCGCCGGCGTTCTTCGGCAGTGCGCTGACGAACTTCGGCGTCGAGCCGTTCCTGAATCACTTCCTGCAGATGGCGCCGCCGCCGGGGCCGCGCCCTTCGACGGAGGGAATGATCGACCCGCTCGACGAATCATTCACCGGCTTCGTGTTCAAGATCCAGGCGAACATGGACCCGAAGCACCGCGACCGGATCGCGTTTCTGCGGGTGTGTTCGGGCCGCTTCGAGTCCGGGCTCGTGGTGCAGAATACGCGCAGCGGCGAAAGCATCCGGCTGGCGCAACCGCAGCAGTTCATGGCGCAGGAACGCACACACATCGACGAAGCCTGGCCGGGCGATGTCGTCGGCCTGCACGACCGCGGCAGTCTCCGCATCGGTGACACGCTGTCGGAGAATGGGCCGGTTCACATCGAGGAGATGCCCCGTTTCTCACCGGAGCACTTCGCGCGCATCACGGTACGCGACCCGCTACGTCGCAAGCATCTCGACAAGGGACTGCGCCAGCTCTCCGAAGAGGGCGCTGCGCAGGTGTTCTACGCCACGACGCATGCGGGACCCGAGCCGCTCGTCGGCGCCGTTGGCCGACTCCAGTTCGATGTGCTGCTGCACCGGCTCAAGAACGAGTACGGCGTCGAGGCCCGCCTGGAGAACCTGCCGTACGGCCACGCCCGGTGGGTGACGGGGCCCCGCGACGAGATCGACCGCCTTGGCGGCACTGCCGGACGCTCCCTCGTATTCGATTCGAAAAACCGGCCGCTCCTCCTGTTCGAGTCGGAATGGACGATGCGGCACACCATCGAGCGGCATCCGGACCTGCAGTTCCACGACGTCGCGGTGTAGCGGCGTCACGCCTCTACCAGCACGGGTCGATGGAAGTACAGATATTCGGTACGAAGAAGAGTGCGGCCACACGGAAGGCGCAGCGGTTCTTTGCGGAGCGGCGCATCCGTGTGCACTTCGTCGATCTCAACCAGCGCGCCGCGTCGCCGGGCGAATTGCGGCGCTTCGTCCAGAAGTTCGGTACCGACGCACTCATCGATCGAGACTCAAAGAGGTTCGCTGAGCTGGGCCTGACCCATGCCCGCTACGGTGATGAACGCTGGCTCCAGATTCTGGCGGAGGAGCCTCTGCTGCTACGCCAGCCGCTCGTGCGTAACGGCACGCAGCTGGCGATCGGCGAGGCGGAACCGACGTGGAAGGAGTGGGCCGGTCGGTAGAGTGAGGGACGCACCGAGCGCAGCGGCACGGGCTGAGCGCATCGGCTGAGCGCATCGGCACGGGCTGACGCAGCGGCATCGGCTGAGCAGCGGTCTCAGTCGATGTCGAACAGCGCTCCCAGTTCGGCTGCACTGAGCTGAACGCCCGTGTAGAACTCACCGAACTCGCCGTACTTCGCGCTCGCCTCATCGTAACGCATTTCTGTCACGATACGCTTGAACTCGAGCGGGTCCTTCGTGAACAGTGTGACACCCCACTCCCAGTCATCGAGGCCGACGGATCCGGTGATGATCTGGAACACGCGGCCGGCGTAGCGACGGCCGGTCAGGCCGTGCTCGCGCATCATGCGGTTGCGGTCGGCAACGGGCAGCGAGTACCAGTTGTCGGGGTGCACGCGCCGCTTGCTCATGGGGTAGAAGCTGATGTAGCGCATCCCTTCCGGGACGCGCGGGAAGAGCCGCGTCTGGATATGCGCGCTCGCACGTTCTGCGGCGGCAGCCTCGTCGAGCAGCTGTTCGTACTCCTTCGACAGCGGTTTGGCCTGCGCGGCGGCTTCAGCCGTCGCGTGATAGAGACCCGCCTCGGTGACGGAGAGGTAGTCGTAGTCCAGGCGAAGCGCCGCGCCGACGCGCGAACGACGCAGCCGCATATCCACACGCGCGAGATCATCCAGCGTCTGGCGGAAATGCACGAACATCACATCGGCCCCACCGCCCACCAGTTGATATGCGCCGCTCCAGCCCTCCTCGCCCGACGCATCCATCCCAGCGAGCGTCGCGGCGGCGGCCGAACGCAGGGTGGCGCGGTCGACCGCGGACATCGAGCGTACAGCCGGCCAGTCGATCGCCATCATCTGATGCAGGGCGTACCACCCCTCGAGGGTGGCCGGTGCCAATTCCGACATGTAGTTCCTTCCAGTGCGTGTGACCTGCAACGCAATTGAACGCGGCGCCGCGGGGGCGGCAAGCAGCAAGCGGTCCCGCGGCCGACTTTTGTGGCAGGATGCGAGAACTTTGTGCTGCCGTGGGAACTGCCCGTGCCACCCGGGCAGCGCGCGGATTGCAGCATTTGCAACAGAATAACGTGCCGCTTGCCTGCCGGCCGCACCTTTGCCAGTTTGCGTGAGCCGTCCCGCCCTCCCCGCGGGCACATCGTCCACGGGTTTCCGGGTGACATTATTGTGTCGATGAAGACGCTGTTCACACTGATCGCGCCCGGTGCGCTGACGATCGCCGCCGCCGGAGCACTCCTGCTGTGGATGCCGTACGCCGACAT